>JAEZHL010000107.1 GCA_023416575.1 Pseudomonadota bacterium | reverse complement strand
GATTTGCAGCCGACTTCTTCTCGATCGGCTCGAACGACCTCGTTCAGTACGCGCTGGCCGCCGGCCGGGATGTCGCGTCGCTGGCCGATGTCGCGACGGCTGCCGATCCGGCCGTGCTTCGCCTCATCGCCAACGTCACGCACCACGGCCGACTGCATGCGCGCAAAGTCTCGATCTGCGGCGATGCCGGTGGCGACTCCGCGCTCATTCCCTTGCTCCTGGATGCGGGGCTGCGTTGCTTCTCCATGGCGCCATCGCAGGTGGGGCGCGCGAAGCTTGCAATTGCTGCTTATGGGCGAGTCGCGAGGGCGCCATGAGCGGACGCAATGGCGCGGCCCTTGCCAGTGACATCAGCCGCCCGGAGGCGATCGCGGCCTATAAGGCGATCCTCAAGGAAATCATCGATCGCCGCCCCTCGGGCACACGTCATCGGCTGGCGCAGGCGCTCGGCAAGGCGCGCAGCTTCATTTCCCAGATCAGCAACCCGAACTACAGCGTCGCCATTCCGGCGCAGCATCTTTCCGTGATCTTCGAGGTCTGCCGCTTCTCGAGCGTCGAACGCCGCAATTTCCTGGCCGCCTATGCCCACGCCCATCCGCGGCGGCCGGTGCCGCTCGAAACGATGCCGCGGCTGCGCACGATGCACCTCCTCGTTCCCGACCTCGACGAGCCCGAACGCAATCAGGAGCTCGATCGGCTCATCCACGACTTCGTCGAGAGCCTGGTGAAAGTCGCCAGATCTGCCGCGCAACGCCGTGCGTCCCCTGGGAGGAAACAATGAAGAAGCTGATCAACTCGCCCGAAACAGTGCTGGCGGAAAGCCTCGATGGCTTCGCTGCCGCCCATGGCGATATCGTCGTTCTCGACAACGAGCGGAAATTCGTTCGCCGTCGTGAATTGCGGCAAGGAAAGGTTGCGCTCGTATCTGGGGGCGGTTCCGGGCATGAGCCGCTGCATGCGGGATTCGTCGGCCACGGCATGCTCGACGCGGCTTGTCCGGGACAGGTCTTCACGTCGCCGACACCAGACCAGATGCTCGCGGCGGTAGATTCGGTCGATACGGGTGCGGGCTGCCTGTTCATCGTGAAGAACTACGAAGGCGACGTCATGAATTTCGATATGGCGCGCGAAATGGCGCCAGGGAAAATCGAGACCGTTCTCATCGACGACGACGTTGCGGTCGAAAACTCCCTGTACACGACAGGCCGCCGGGGTGTGGCCGGCACCCTGGTTGTCGAGAAGATCGTCGGTGCCGCCGCCGAGCAGGGGCTCGGAATTGCCGATTTGAAAGACATTGGCGCTTGGGTCAACAGCCGGACGCGCTCCATGGGTGTCGCGCTGACATCGTGCACCGTACCTGCCGCCGGCAAGCCGACGTTCGAGATCGGTGAGAAGGAAATGGAAATGGGGGTCGGCATCCACGGTGAGCCTGGGCGACGCCGCGTTGCGCTCGCCCCCGCCAGGGTGATCGCCGAAGAGATGGTCGAGGCGATCGTTGCGGACCTGAAGCCGGCTGCGGGCATGCCGGTGCTGCTGTTCGTGAACGGATTTGGCGGCACGCCGGCCATGGAGCTCTATCTCGTCTATGAGAATGCGCGGCAGCTTGCCGAGAGGCATGGCCTGAAGGTCGTCCGCAGCCTGGTCGGCAGCTATGTGACATCACTCGACATGGCCGGCTGCTCCATTACGGTGTCGATGCTGGACGACAACCTCGTCGACCTGTGGGATGCGCCGGTGCATACCGCGGCGCTCCGGTGGGGTATGTGACGGATGCGCCCGCGCCGTCGCATCACATCCGAAACGCCGGTCGCAAGACGCCGCAGCTGACGGCGGATCGGCCGGATGCGCATGACTGCGCAGCCGGATCCGCTGGTCGCGATACGGAATGCCGGATCACCAGCCGAACGTCAGGCCTGCCCGCCCGCCGACCGTCCCCTCGCGCAGGCCAACACCGACACCGCCATAGACCGTCGTCGTGCTGGTTGGTCCCAGCATTCCGCGATCGACAATGCCGGCGGCGGTCAGACCGAGGGCATTGTTGCCCTCGAAGTTGCCCCAGCCGAGATTCAAGGCGAACTTCTGGCCGTTGTGAAAGAACGGTTGCGACAAGGCCATAGAAATCGCGATGCCATCGGCGAGCTCATCATCGCGTTCATCGAGGCGATTGATCTGCGATTGCAGGTTCGTGATGTCGCCGAGACTTGCAAGGCCAAGCTCGGCCGCCGTGTGCGCCGCGAGATCGCCGTTCGCATTTGATGTGACGATGTGCGTCGGCGCACCCTGCGCGGTCTTGCTGCCATCCGACGTGATGCCGGCCATGGTGTAAGTGTTGTCCTTGGTGCCGAATGCCTGTTGGTTCTCGCGGTTTGCAACCGCACCGGCGCCGAAGGCAGCCGAGCCCTTCGCCGTGGCACTGGCACCTGCGCCAACTGCAGTTGCATTTTCTGCCTCTGCATTGGCGGCCGAGCCAACTGCTAAGCTGCTGGCGCCCAGTGCTTTGGCGGCGACGCCTACGGCCGTGCTGTTCGCTCCGTTCGCCAACGCCTGAGTGCCGAGCGCCGAGCTATTGGCCCCGATGGCATCGGCGCCATGACCAAAGGCCGAGCTGGAGAGGCCAGTCGCGTTCGCTACAACACCATAAGCGGAGCTGAAATTTCCGCTTGCAGTCGCCTCGGAGCCGACAGCGGTGCTCTCGAGGCCGGTCGATTTCGCCTTATTGCCAACAGCGGTAGATCCCGTCCCGCTTGCGCTGCTCGCGGAGCCGATTGCTGTTGCACCTCCTGTGCCATTCGCCACGGCATTCTGGCCGCAAGCTGTGTTGGTCGGCACGCCATTATCATCGCCGCCGTTGGCGCTCGCTCCGGCGATGCATTCCGCCGCGTGGACAATGGTCGGCAAGGCGACCGTGCCGAGCGCTGCGACGGCTATGGCACTGAGGCCAAGCGCCGTGGTGCTCGCGGTCATAAGCATCAGTCTGCGCAGCGAGCCGGCACGTGCGCGGCTCGGACTTCCAAGCTGCGAAACACTATCGTCTTTTGCAGTCACAACCACCATTGTCCTCTTCCTCTGCCGATAGAAAATGCAGACGCGTATGGACAGTTGGCCGATTGTTGCCGGGATGGCGTCCATCGTTCGATTGATGCGGAAGGCTTGCGGCTACCGAGTGACCTCGCAGATACACGCGGCACGCATCACGTGATCGCTGATCGCCTGCGCGACCTCTTCAGCATGCGTCGAGATCATGAAGTGGGCCGCGCGCTCGATGGTGACGAGAGCGGAATCACTCATATGAAGACTCAGCAGCTCGTTGGCACGCTGCACGGCCGCAGGACTCATGCCGCCTCGGAGCACCAATGACGGGATCTTGACGCCTGCGAGATCGCGCGGCGAGAGGTGAAATCCGTATGCACTCGCCCAATCGAAAATATTGACCACTGTCGTTTCGATGGCATAGGTGCGTACCCGGGGCGGCCAGGATGCGAACGTGCCGGTGCCCCCATAGAAGTCGATCATTTGTTCTATCGCTTCGCCGTTTCCATTTTGAAAGGCGGAGAAATACGCGTCGGTCATTTTCCGAAACGCCTCATAGTGCTGGTGCTCGCCGACTGCGCGCAGCAATTCTGCCGCTGGCGCTTCTGCAACGGTCAGGCTTGCCAGCTTCACTTTATGGCGCATGGCAACGGCGATGGCCACCAAGCCTCCAAACGAATGGCCGACAAGGTGGACGACAGCACCTGACCTGCGGACGACGGCTTCTATGATCTCAGCTTCATGCGCGATGGAAACATCGGTGAAGGATCGGCGCTCTGCCGTTCCGCCGTAGCCCAGCAAGCTGGTGGTCACACATCGGAAGCGGCCGTTGAGTGCTCCGATGACGGGCCGCCAGGCAGCACCCGTGCTGCACGAGCCGGGGACGAACACGATGGTCGGCCCACTTCCTGTCTCCTCGTAGTCGATACGCCCCCGGGGGTCTTCGATCATGGCGTTGCGATCCGAAACGAAAGCTGCATAGCCAATAGTATGCTGCACATTCGTCAACTGCCTCATAAATGTCAGCCTTTGGCGGACTTCTATCCATGGCGAATGGCGCGAGCGAGACCATCGTTCGGTTGACTTTTGCTGGATAGTTGCGTGCCGGGAATGCGAAATGTTACCCACCTCGCAATACGAGCGATATCAAGGTCCGGCCGTTGCTGCGCCTGGGCCCGTCCCGTTAACGCTTCCTAGTCTCAGCACGCGTGGTAGCTGGTGTGGAAATGCCCGTGGAAACAAACCCATCTGGTCATGCCTCGCTGGACATCAGACTGATTGGACAGCTGGCTGTCTCTCGCGACGGTGTGGCCATCACCCTCCCGGCATCACGGAAGGTGCGGGCACTCCTCGCCTATCTGGCGCTTGCCCCGCAGGCGGTGACACGGGGGCATCTGTGTGAACTGCTGTGGGATGTCCCGAGCGATCCACGCGGGGAGTTGCGCTGGTGCCTCAGCAAACTGAGAAGCATCGTCGACGCTCCCAAGCGGCGGCGGGTCGAAACGCGCGAGGATGCTGTCAGCCTGGATCTTTCGGATTGCTTTGTCGACGCGCGTGAGATCCTGCAAGCGGCACAGCACGGCTTTGCAAACCTGTCCACCGAGCGGCGTGCCCATCTGTCTACGCTGTTCAATGGCGAGTTTCTCGACGGATTGGAGATCGATCGGAATCCCGGATTCAACAATTGGCTGACGGCCCAGCGACGTAGGTTTCGCAGTTGCCATGTTGCGCTCCTGGAGCAACTCGCCGGGGCAGCGACGGGCGACGATGCGTTCGAACATCTGGAGAAGTGGCTCGAGCTGGCGCCATTCGACCTGCGCGTCCACGAGGCGCTTTTGCGCGCGTTCGCCGCCCGTGGCCGCGTGCGTGAGGGGGAGGAGCATCTGGAGGCGACGGCGAGGCTGTTCGAAGGGGAGGGTCTTGATTATGCGCCCGTGCGGAGCATTTGGTTAAGCGCCAGGAAGCAGGGACGCCTCGCGCCGAAACCCGCTCCAGCCGAAGTGCTGCCAGCCCTCAATCCTGAGGACGGCAGATCGGATATTGTACATCCCGCGCCGCGCCGGGCTTCAGTTGCGGTGATGCCATTCAAAAAGCGAAGCAGTGCAACGATTGCTGTCCACGGCGGTCCCGCGGATGGACTGGCGTACGACGTGATCACGAGGCTCGCCAAGTTGCGGAGCCTCTTCGTCATTGCCCAGGGCACCGTGTTTGCTTTGAGCGAGCGCGGTATCGGCCCCGAAGACGCCGGCCGGATGCTCAACGTCGAGTACGTCGTCAGCGGATGGGTGCGGCGCCATGGGAGCCGCATCTCGCTGACGGTCGAGCTCACCGAGACGCGCACTGCTCGGATCGTCTGGACGGACGTTTTCGATCACACGGTCGACGGCGCTTTCCTCGTGCTCGATGACATCGGAAACGCCATCGTTGCGTCCATCGCCAACGAAATCGAGGCCAACGAGCGCAATCGCGCAATTCTCAAACCGCCGAATTCGCTCGATGCTTGGGAGGCGCATCATCGCGGCCTGTGGCACATGTATCGTTTCAACAAGGCTGACAACGAGCAGGCCCGGCACTACTTCGAGACCGCCATTCGCCTCGATCCGACCTTCTCGCGGCCGTATGCCGGATTGTCGTTCACGCATTTTCAGAATGCGTTTCAAGGTTGGGCGAGCCGCGAGCCGGAAATTGAGCAGGCCCTGGGTGCGGCTGCCCAGAGTCTGATGGTTGACGATCGTGACCCGGCGGCGCACCTGGCGATGGGCCGCGCCCTCTGGTTACGCGGGAGCCACGACCAGTCCGTGATCGAACTCGAGCGCTCGATCGACCTCAGCCCGAATTTCGCGCTGGGGCACTATACGCTCGCCTTCGTTCATTCGCAGGGCGGGGACCCTCAGGCTGCCGTCACTTTTTCCGACCGCTCGCGCAATCTTAGTCCGTTCGATCCGCTGCTGTTCGGCATGCTCGGCGCACGCGCCATGGCCCTGGTTCGCCTCGGGCGGTTCGGTGAGGCGGCCGATTGGGGCGTTAAAGCTGCAGCGCGTCCCAATGCGCATCCGCACATCCTCGCCATCGCAGCTTACAGCCTCGCGCTCGCCGGCCGAACCGATGAGGCGCGCGCGTATGTCAGGGCGATCCGGGCCCGGCTGCCAAGATACAGCGTCGAGGATTTTCTGACTGCCATGCAGTTCGACCCGGATGGTGCTGCGTTGTTCCGCCAGGGCGCCCGCAAGACGGACGACTGATCGTCGCGCGCGGATCAACCGAACGGATGACGCGGCCCTCTTCCCGAGACTTTAGATAGTGATCGCGCCCAGGAGCCCGCCCGTGTGCCGGCGCGCTTCGGTGTGAGAAAAGCGCAAGGCGCATCGGCTTGGGTTTTGCGTCGAAACGGCACGCGGCAGAAATGAAAAAACGAGAAATAGATAGGTTGTGCAGGGTGTCGCTTGGGAAAATGCGCACTTCAAGCTGATGAGAAAAGCTCGCCTCGTTCGAGCGAATAAAGATACGCCTCACGATCACGGCTCGCCTCGATACGGTTCGAGATCGATGCGGCGCGCTCGGAGGCATCGACCGCCGAGGCGACGTTCAGGCAACGGCACTCTGAGGCGGAGGCGCGACGCTTGCAGTTCGTGACGGCGCCGGTAAGCGGGCGGGTAGCAGCGTTACTGGTCACGGCTGGTCAGGCAATTGCCGCTGGCGCGACCGTCGCGATCGCGAGGCCGGCCGGTGGTAAGCTCGAAGCCGAGCTTCTTGCTCCCTACCGCGCAATCGGGTTCGTTCACGGAACAGTGCGGACTGTTTCCAGCGCCGTGATCAGCCCGAATAAGGTCGGATTCCAGGGATTGCGCGTGGATGGGCCGGTTTTTTGCATTCGTGTTGCTCTCTCGCGCGAAACGATGATGGCTTTGAGGCAGCCAATACCCCTGCAGCCAGGAATGCTAGCCATTCATGGGGCATCCCGGCGCAGGTCGAATCCGCTGGCTGCATTTCCACTGACAATTCCACGCCAACTCCCACGCTCGCGCCTTTGCCCTTCGAGTACAGGGCTGCGCTCGGATGAGATTGACCAGAGCCGGTGAATGTTGAGCTGTAGCAACTTGGATGTTGAAAAGACCACGGCCTTGATCGGCGACATCTATGATGCCGCGCTCGATGCCTCCCTCTGGCCGGAGGTGCTCGGCAAGGTGAGGGACTATGTCGTCGGTTCGGGAGCTGCTCTGTTTTCCAAGGACGTGAGCAGCAGGGGCGGCAACGTTTATTACGACGACGGCAGCATGTCGCCGCACTATAAGCAGATCTATTTCGAGAAATATGTGAAGCTCGATCCCGCAAGCACGGGCCATTATTTCGCGGACCTCGAGCAGCCGGTCAGCACCGTTGATCTTTTGCCTTATGAGGAATTTGTCGAAACGCGCTTTTATAAGGAATGGGCACAACCGCAAGGGCTGGTGGATTTCGTCAGCGCTCCGTTGGAGAAGTCGCCGACAAGCGTCGCCATGTTCGGTGTTTTCCGCAAGGAGCGGGATGGGCTTGTCGATGATGAGACCCGCCGGCGGATGCGTCTCATTGCGCCACATGTCCGCCGGGCCGTTATCATTGGTCGCGTGATCGAGCTGAAAGCCGCTGAGGCAAATGCTTCTGCCGATGTCTTGGATGGCATCAGGGCAGGCATGTTCCTCGTCGATGAGGCCGCGCGTATCGTCCACGCGAATGTGAGCGGCTTTGCCATGTTGACCGAAGGCGCCGTGCTCAGAGCCGTAGCGGGCAAACTGGTGGCCAATGAGCCGGCGGCGCAGCAGGCTCTATCCGAAACGTTCGCAGCCGCCGGTAACGGCGATGCTGCCGTCGGTACAAAGGGTATCGCCATCCCTTTGAGCGCGCGCGATGGTACACAGTATGTCTGCCATGTGCTCCCGCTCACCTCGGGCGCCCGGCGTCGATCGAGCCGCGCCTATGCCGCTGTCGCCGGTCTTTTCGTACAGCGCGCGATTTTCGAGGATCGCTCGCCACCGGAGCTCATCGCCAGAGTGCACCGGTTGACTCCCAGCGAGCTGCGCGTCCTGCTCGCCGTCGTTCAGGTCGGAAGTGTCTCGGAAACGGCAGAGGTGCTGGGCCTTTCGGAGGCCACCGTGAAAACGCACCTTCATCGCGTCTTCGGGAAGACAGGAACCAGCCGGCAGGCCGACCTCGTGAAACTCGTCGCGGGCTTTTCCAGCCCGTTGGCTTGATCGAGGCACTGCGGCGACCTCGGTCCTTATCTGTGCATCCGATCACAGTCAGTTTGAAGACGCCTCTTTGGTGGTTAGCTCCCAGGATGCCCCGATGCGTGACACGCGCGCGTTTCATTGGCAAAGCTTGACTGCATAGACAAAGCGATACTAGGATTTGAAGCTCGGATGCGTGCTACCACAATGGCGTGCACGGCGGCTTTGAATTCGGCGCGGATTGTGTTCGTGGCCGGACCTCTGTCGGCGTGAAACACGGCCAATAACATCGGCGGGGCGTTCAGCTCCGAAGCCGAAACAATGGGAGGACGGCAATGCGATCAAGTCTGAAATATCTCGTTGCGGCTTTAACGGTTCTCAGTGCCAGCATCATGGCTGAGACCAGTGCGCGTGCAGACAAGCTCGCCGATATCCTTGCCAAGGGGGTGGTGCGCATCGGTGTGCCGCTCGATGCGCCTCCGTTCGGCTCGCAGGATGCCAATCGCAATCCTGTCGGTTTCGACATCGAGATGGCGGAAATGGTCGCCAAAGCGCTCGGCGTCAAACTGGAAATGCAACAGATCACCGGCGCCAATCGTATTCCGTTCCTGCTGACGGACAAGGTCGACATTGTCATTTCCGTCATGGGACTGACACCCGAGCGCGCCAAGCAGATTACGTTCACGGCACCTTATGCCAATACCTTCCTGGCTGTGTACGGACCCAAGTCGTCGACGGTGACGTCGGCGGAAAGTCTTGGATCGGCAAGGGTCGCGGCTGCGCGCGGCACGACGCAGGATCTGGCCTTGAGCGAGATGAACCCCAAAGCTGCGATCATGCGCACGGAGGACGACGCGACCGCGGCTGCGGCCTACATCTCGGGGCAGGCGGAGCTGTTCGCCACCAACAGCATTGTGGCGCAGGCCCTGGCCAATCAGAACCCGAACAAGGAATTCGACCGGAAGTTCATCCTCCGGCGTAGCCCCGCCCACATGGGCGTTCGCATGGGCGAGATCAACCTTGCGCGCTGGCTCGATGGCTTCATCTTCTTCAATACGATGAACATGGAGCTGGATCGCCTGCACAAGAAGTATCTGGGCATTCCCATGGATCCGCTTCCAACATTGTAACCGGAAGCGCCGGCGGGCAGGTGTGCTGGCCGCCGGCAATATTGCATCATCGTCGTCATCATCTCATCGCATCTGTTTGCCGGGTCCGCCCGACAGCGTACGGCTGCTCAACGTACAAAAAAGGCACTTCCATGGGACGTCCGGCCGCGATCCGCCCTTCCACCGCTTTCACCACTGTTGATCTCGATAAGCCAGGCAAACAGGTCGGCTTCATCATGATCCCGCACTCTCCCCACGACGATGCCTGGGGCGCCACTCGCATTCCGCTGGCGGTGATCGCCAACGGCAAGGGACCGACGGTCATCATCGAGGGGGGCAATCATGGCGACGAGCATGAAGGTCCGATCACGATTGGTGAGTTGATCCGCGAGCTCGAGCCGGGGCAGGTGCAGGGGCGCCTGATCTTGATGCCCGCAAGCAATGCCCCTGCGGTGCAGGCCTCGCAACGTGTCTCGCCGGTGGACGGGCTGAACTTCAACAGGACCTTCCCTGGCGATCCGCGGGGAACGCTGACGCAGCAGATTTCGGCGTTCATGACAGATCACATCCTTCCGCGCGGAGATGCCTTCATGGATCTGCATTCCGGCGGGTCGTCGCTCGACATCCTGCCGAGCGCGATCATCGAGCCGTCCGAGGATGCAGACCTGCGGCGCCGGAATATCGCCGCTGTTCGAGCATTCGATGCGCCGCTGACAGTTGTGATCTCCAATCTCGGCGAGCCGCGTACGGCGACTGCCGCTGCGGTCCGTGCCGGTCTCGTCACGGTGGGCACGGAAATGGCTGGCGCCGGGCGTGTGTCTCTCGACGCGCTCGGCATCTGCCGTCGCGGCGTGCGGAATGTTCTCGTGCATCTGGGCGTGCTGGAGGCGAGCCATGCCGCACCGCGCCAGCACGACAGCATGATCCTCGAGCTCGATGGGCCCAACGCCTACGTGTTCGCGACGGCCGATGGCGTGTTCGAGCCGTTCCACGAGAACGGGCACGAGGTTCACGCTGGCGAGCCTGCTGGACGGATTCACTTCCCGCTCGATCCGGCCAAGGAGCCTGAAACCCTGCATTATCAGGCGGACGGCATCCTCTATGGTCGCCGCCATCCGGGGCGGGTGCGGCCAGGAAACTGTTGCCTTGTGGTGGCCTCGCGCTATCGTGGCGAGATCGCATGATCTCACTCGACGACATCAAAGCTGCACGCACGCGCATCGCGCCGCACGTCCGCCGTACGCCGACCCTGGAGGTTTCAGGCGTCAAGACGGCCTTGCCGACCTCCGCGCGCGTCACACTCAAACTCGAATGCCTGCAGGTCACGGGCTCGTTCAAGGCGCGCGGCGCCATGAACCGGTTGCTCGGCGCGCCGGACCTCGATCTCAGCAAGGGCATCGTCACGGCGTCGGGCGGCAATCACGGATTGGCCGTGGCACGCACCGCCTTCGCCGCCGGGACAACTGCAGCCATTTATCTGCCGTCCAATGTCTCTCCCGCAAAGCTGCGGAAGCTCAAGGATTGGGGCGCGCGCACGGAAATCGTCGGCGACGTGTGGGATGAAGCCAACGCGGCGGCCCTGGCATTTGCTAAGGAAACAGGCGCGGCCTACTTCCATCCCTTCGCCGATCCGCTCGTCGTGTCGGGCCAAGGCACGCTCGGTCTCGAGATCGCAGACGACCTGCCTGACATCGATACGGTGCTGGTGGCCATCGGCGGCGGCGGACTGATCTCGGGCCTTGCCACAGCCATCAAGGCCGTGCGGCCCGGTGTCCGCATCATCGGCATTGCGCCGGCAGGATGCCCGACCTTCAAGGTGAGCTTCGACGCTGGCCGCGCCATGGCGATCGACAAGGTGACGACGCGCGTGCCGACCATGGCCTGCCGCTCGGCAGACTCGGGCATTTTCGAGATGGTCCGCAGCCACGTTTCCGACATCATCCTGGTTAGCGACGAGGATATGCAGGCGGCTGCGGATTGGCTTTGGTTCGAGATGGGCATCGCTGCCGACCTGTCAGGGGCGGCCTCGATCGCGGCGATCCGCACCGGGCATCCCTCGCTGGCCGACGTGCGCCACATGTGCGCCTTGGTTTGCGGCGCCGGCCCGGAGGGTACCGGGGTGTGAACGGCGCGCTCCGCGCCACCCGACCCCTCCGCAATCTCAATTCAGACGTTCACTGATGCTCTGGCAGGTTGCGCGCAAGGCTGCCAGCACGCGCTCGTGCTGCGCGGCCACGCCATGCCGGTCGAGATAGGGGATGACGATCGCTGCGATGGCGCGGCCCCTCTTACCGAAGATTGGCGCGCCGATGTCCGTCACGCCGACGACGTCATGGCTTTGCGCGACGAGGTAGCCCTTGGCCGCGATGTCATCGAGCTGGCGCTTGAGCTTGGCGTCCTGAATGGGCTTCTGCAGGATCGCCTTGCCTTCGGCGATCATCCGCTGGCGCTGCTCCGGATCCTGGAACGCCAGCACGATCTGGCCCGATGTCGCGTCGAGCGCCGGACGCCGGTATCCAAGACGCAGCGTGAAACTGACCTCCGCCGTGCCGGAGGCGGTTGCGATCACCACCGTCTCGCCTTTGTTGACGACGACGAGGTGGACGGACTGGCCGGTTTTCTCGCTCAGTGCTTCCATCGCCGGAACTGCGATTTCCATCAGCTGGCGTGAGCGCGGCGTGCGCATGCCGAGCTCGAACAGCCGGTTGCTGAGAGACAGCTCCTCGGTCAGGGCATCGCGCGTGAGATAGCCACGCTCGACCAGAACGAACACCATGCGGAATATTTCGCCCTTCGACCGGCCGAGCCGCTCGGCAATCGCGCGCGTCGATAACGGTGTCTCGGTTTCAGCGAGAAGCTCGAGTATTTCCAGCCCTTTTTCGAGCGCTGGTGCGGAATAAGGCGAGGCTTGCTTGCGCAGCTTGCGCTGTGCGGGCGGCATGTCGAATCTCCTGATCGCTTCATTGGCGAAGCTTGACTGCATAGGCAAACCTACCTTACTCTTTCCAAAAATACGAAATGGGAGGTTGTCGCATGGCTGAAAAATCAGCCACCGCCCATGAGGCGGCGTCGGCAGGCGCGAAGCGGCGCGTGAACGTCATGAGGCGTCGGTGAACTATACGTTCCAGTTTCGGGACGTGTTCGCGTCCTGGAATTTCATCATGGAAGGGCTGGTCACGACCTTGCACCTTTCAGTGGTGACGATGGCCCTTGGCCTGCTCATCGGCATCGTTTGTGCGGCCGGCCGAGCCTACGGCCCGGCTCCGGTGCGTGTGATCGTAGCCACCTATGTCGAGGTCATTCGCAACACGCCGCTACTTGTTCAGCTGTTCATCGTGTTCTTTGGGCTGCCGAGCGTCGGCATTCGCCTCGATGCTCTGACGGCGGCCATCATCAGCTTCACCGTCAACTTGGGTGCCTACGCGACGGAAATCGTGCGCGCCGGATTGCAGGCCATCCCGAAGTCGCAGATCGAGGCGGGGCATTCCCTTGGCCTCTCGGGCTTCCAGGTATTCCGCTACATCGTTCTGATGCCGTCGCTGAAGATGATGTATCCCGCGCTCGCCAGCCAATTCGTGCTCTTGATGCTGGCGACCAGCGTCGCCTCGCAGATCTCCGTGCCGGATCTGTTCCACGCCGCCTCGATCATTCAATCGCGCACGTTCCGCGATTTCGAGGTCTATACCGTGATCGGCGTACTCTATCTCTTGCTCGCGCTGATGTTGCGCGCGTTCTTTGCCGTGATTTATCAGCTGGTGTTCGAGCGGCGATGATCAGACAGTTCGGCACCATAGACCTGATCTTCCTGCTCGCCGCATTGCGCTGGACGCTGCTGCTGACGCTGGCGGCGTTCGCCGGGGGCAGTCTGATCGGGCTCGCCGTCGCGATCATGCGCGTGTCGAATGTCTGGATCCTGCGCGCGGTTGCTGTCTGCTACATCCAGCTCATCCAGGGGACGCCCCTGCTGGTGCTGCTGTTCGTGCTGTTCTTCGGGCTTCCCATTCTCGGGTTCCCGGTGCTGCCGTGGATTGCGGCCGGGGTGGCGTTTTCGGTCTATGCGGGCGCGTTCCTCGGTGAAATCTGGCGGGGTGCCTTGCAATCAATCCCCAAGACGCAATGGGAAGCGGGGGGATCGCTGGGGCTCGGCTACCTGCAACAGTTGCGCTACGTGATCGTCCCGCAGGCGATCCGGATCGCCATTCCGCCGACCATCGGCTTCCTCGTTCAACTCATCAAGAATACGTCGCTGGCGGCGACCATCGGCTTCGTCGAGTTGACGCGCGAAGGCCAGCTGACGACGGCGTCGACCTTCCAGCCATTCACCGTCTACATGATCGTCGCCCTTCTCTATTTCCTCATGTGCTTCCCGCTGACCCAGTGGAGCCGTCATTTGGAGCGGAGGCTGAATGTCGCTTGTTGAGATAAAAAATGTCACCAAGCGGTTCGGCGATGTCACCGTTCTCGATGACGTTTCGCTCAATATCGAGGCTGGCGAGACGATCTCCATCATCGGCCGCTCCGGGTCCGGAAAAAGCACGCTACTGCGTTGCATCAACGGATTGGAGCCGATCCAGGGCGGCTCGATCATCGTCGATGGCGTGCGCGTCAACGATCCTGCTACGGATTTACGCCGGCTGCGCCAGAACGTCGGCATCGTATTCCAGAGCTACAATCTCTTCCCGCACCTTTCGGTCGCGCGCAACATCATGCTGGCGCCGACCGTGGTGAAAGGTATGCCAGCGGATCAGGCGCGCGAGATCGCCTGCAACGTGCTGGCCCGCGTCGGGCTCGAAGAAAAAATCGACGCCTATCCGCACCAGCTTTCTGGTGGCCAGCAGCAGCGCGTCGCCATTGCGCGATCACTCGCCATGCAGCCGAAGCTGATGCTGTTCGACGAGATTACAGCCGCGCTCGATCCTGAGCTGACAGGAGAGGTGCTCAGGGTCATCGAGGAAATGGCCGGCACCGGCATGACGATGGCACTGGTCACACATGAGATGGGCTTTGCCCGCCGCGTCGGCTCACGGGCGATCTTCATGCATAGCGGCAAGATCTGGGAAAGTGGTGCGGCTTCCGACATTCTGGAAAATCCAAAAACGCCGGAACTGTCGACGTTTCTTAGTGCAGTGCTTCACTAAATCGGGCTTAGGGAGGGTACGATGACGTGGTTGCGAAAAGGCGTTCTCGGGCTGGCGTGCGCGCTGGCCGTCGGGGCGATGGGGCTGGTGGAGGCGCGGGCCGACAAGCTCGCTGATATCATTTCAAAAGGTGTCGTGCGTGTCGTCGTGTTCGCGGACGTGCCGCCTTTCGGGTCGCAAAATGCCAGCCGCGAGTTGGAAGGCTTCGATATCGATATGGCGAAGCTGGTCGCCAAAGCGCTCGGTGTGCAGCTCGAGCTGGTGCCGGTTCCTGCCGCCAGCCGCATTCCGCATCTGCTGACCGACAAAGCCGATATGAACATTGCCGCCATGTCGATCACGGCCGAGCGCGCCCGGCAGGTGATGTACAGTGCCCCATACGCCGATACCTCGCTCGCGGTCTATGGCCCAAAGGGTGAGGACGTGAAAACGGCGATGGACCTCAACGGCAAGGTCAGTGTCGCCAAGGGCACGACGGAAGACCTCGTGCTAACGGCCGCAAATCCGAAGGCCGACATCATGCGGACCGAGGACAATGCCACGGCCGTGCAGGCCTATCTTTCCGGCCAAGCCAAGTATCTCGCGGCGAATAGCGTCGTCGTGGTCGAGTTGGCGAAAAAGAACCCGAATAAGGAGTTCGATTTCAAATTCGCGCTGCGGCGCGCGCCCGCGCACGTCACCATTCGGATGGGTGAGCATAATCTGTTGCGCTGGCTCGATACTTTCATCTTCCAGAGCACCCTGAACGGTGATCTCGACGAGCTGCACAAGAAATGGCTGGGTGGCCCGATGCGCCCACTACCCGCACTCTGAGATCTCGCCTTCAACTCCGGAGCGGGTGCTTCGCGCCCGCCTCCACAACCGGGGCACACCGATGTCGAAGCACGATTTCACGGCCGAGGAATTCGCGGTGCGGCGGTCTCGGGCGCGAGCGGCAATCGCCGCTGCCGGACTGGACTGGATGGTGCTGTTTCATCCGGTCTCGATACGCTGGCTGACGGGCTCGGACGCCAAGAGCTACCAGGAATTCCAGTGCCTGCTGGTTTCAGCCAAACCCGCGCCTCTCATCATTCTGACACGAAATGGGGAGACCAACGAGTTCCTCACCGACGCTCTGGTCGATGAGGTGGTGCCGTGGGGTGGCGGTGAGCCCGATGATCCGGTAGCGGCCTTCGCGAAACTGGCGGAGCGCCACGGGCTTTTGCAAGCACGCGTCGGCATCGAGGTGCCAGCGTACTACCTCCATCCATATCATTATCTCCGATTGCGCGACGTGCTGGGAGCGGCCCTTGTCGCCGAGCCGAACACGCTCATTCACGACCTGACGCTCGTCAAATCGCCGGCCGAATTGGCCTACATTCGCGAAAGCGCCCGCATCGCCGATGCGGCGATGGCTGTCTTCACAGATGCTCTCGCGCCGGGCCTTTCAGAGCTGGCGCTGGCGGGCAAGGTCTATGACGCGCTGCTGTCGCGTGGCAGTGGCATCGCGGCCAGCACGCTCAACCTGGTTTCTGGCGAGCGCTCCTGCTTCAGTCATGGCGCGCCGACGGAGCGCATCCTGCGCGAGGGTGATTACGTCAATATCGAGTACGGCTCCGCGTTTCGCCGTTATACCTCGACAATCAGCCGCCAGTTCTGTCTCGGGACGCCCACTGCGCGGATGCGCGAAATTTACGATCTCGTGCGCCGTGCCTGCGACGCGTGCATCGCCGAAATCCGGGCCGGTGTGCCGGCTGTCGTTCCGCACGAAGCAGCCAAGCGGGTCATCGAGGAGGCCGGGCTGGGGCATGGGCGCGTGCACACAACCGGCTACGGCCTTGCGCCGGGCTTTCCGCCGACCTGGGGCGAGCCGATCCATATGTTCGGCGGCAGCACCTACACGCTTGAAGCGGGCATGGTGATCACGGTCGAGCCGCCCGTGTTCCTGGGCGAGGAGAAGCTCGGCGCGCGGCTCGTCGATAATGTTCTGGTGACGAAAGATGGCTGCGAGATCCTGTCGAAATCAAGCCGTGATTTGATCGTCAAATAACGACTGGCGGCGAGTAGACGCGTCGGACTGCTAGCGCAGGGCGAAAGAAATTGCCGCGGCGACAAACAAGAAAGACAAAGCCCAAACCAGCTTCGCAACGTTGACATAACGCATAACGATCGCTCCTCAATCGTAGCGGAACCGCTCGGAAATGATCGCGGCCGGTGGGACGCCCATGCGAACGAGGGTGCTCTCGACCGAGTTCATCATCGGCACAGGGCCACATACGAAATAAAGCGCCTCGTGAAGCGGAATGCGCAGGCAGGCCAGCAGCATGTCTGGCGTAATCTGCCCCGTCCTGCCGCTCCAGCCGGGAGGCGGATCCGCGAGGACGAGATCGACGCGCAGATCGAGCTTGGCGCGTAGACTCTCGATTTCGCTGCGATAGAGGATTTGCGTCTCGACCCGATTGCCATAGATCAGGTGGACGGGGTGCCGATAGCTATCAAGAGCAAGCTGGCGCAGGATGCTGATGATGGGCGCAAACCCGACGCCGCCGGCAATGAAGACGATCGGCTGTTGACGCTGCCCACTCAGTGTGAAGCTGCCGTGCGGGCCATCGAGAAAGGCTGTCGTCCCGGCTGCGACCTCACCAATCGAATTGGTAAAATCGCCGCTCTCCTTGATTGTGAACGAGAGCTGCGGGCGCTGCGCAGGCGCCGATGAAATCGAAAAGGGGTGCTCCGTCAGCGTGAAAGGTGAGTGCCCGAGATTGAGCCATACAAACTGGCCGGCGCTGAACGGAGGCGCATCTCCGTGCTCTGGCGTCACCGAGACTTCCCAGGTCCGATCGGCAACTTGGCGATTACCGATGACTTGCCATGGCGCACGCAGTTGGAGCAGCGGCTTCAACACATAGATGTAAGCCAGCGCGAGGAGTGCGACGCCAGCCAGCGCGATCCAGAAGATCTTGAGCGCGAGGCCACCACTGTAGCTACCAACGCTGAGGGTGTGGTGCAGCGCAAGGCCCACGATCGCAGCGGCGCCGAGGCCATGGCTGAGCCGCCACACCTCGTACCGCACCGGCAGCCGGTCGCGCCACGCTGCAAGCGGCACGAGCAGGAGAAGCAGCACCCAAGCCGCGACGCCAGTGCGCAGGCGGGGCGACGTGAAAAGGCCGGTGAGAGCCGCAAGCGCGCTGCCCGGTCCGGCCGACAAGCGCGGTACGGCGTAAAAGATCGGGTGCAGGAAGATGAACGTCAGCGCCGCCCAGGCGATGAGCTGGTGAAAGCGCATGGTCCGGTCGATGCCAAGTCGCCCCGATATTTGGCGGAAGCGGCCGGAGAGGAGGAACTGGAGCATCACCGCGGCGAAGCCGATCATGACCAGTCCCGTCGAGAGCTCCCGCCAGAAGCTTCGTGGCGCCCCGCCCTGCAGGACAGCCAGGATCAGTGAGAGGAGGGCAATCGCAACGTACGTGCCGAGCAGGACGGCTGGATGAATGCCGGTCACTCCCGCGCTGCCCCAGCCGGGTCGAAAGCCTGACGGCGCCGGTCTGTCCTCGCTCATCCCTCTCGTCCCGCAGCATCTGTTCGCTTCGCTCCGGACACGGCCCGGAATGTTCCGCGAACCTGGACCGCCACTTGCGGGTTCCGCTCCTGGTCCTGAACGGGTGAGCCGTTTGCTGCCTCAGCAACTCACTTCAGGCAGAAGGCCGACAATCGGAGGCGAGGACGAACACGGCAAAAGATAGTGTTCACGGGAGGAACGATGCGATGACGATTGATCGACGTACATTTCTGAGGACGGCCATTGTTGCGGGCGCCGCGGCGGTCTCGAGCGGTCGCGCACTGGCGCAAACGCTTGCTGGCACGCAGGCGCGGAACATCGTGCTCGTGCACGGCCTGTTTGCCGACGGCTCCTCCTGGTCCGAGGTGATCCCGCTGCTGCAGGCCCAGGGGCTCACTGTCACCTCGGTTCAAAATCCTCTGACGACCCTGCCAGACGCCGTTGCGGCCGCCCGGCGCGTGCTGGACCGGCAGGACGGGGCGACCGTGCTCGCGGGGCACAGTTTCTCGGGGATGATCGTGACCGAGGTAGGCGTCCACCCCAGCGTTTCCGCACTGGTCTATGTCGCGGCGCGGGCCCCAGATGCCGGAGAAGACTACAGCGCGCTCGCGGCGAGGTTTCCCGCCTCACCCGCCAGCGCCGGCATTGTCTTCGATGGTGATGAAGGGCGGTTGAGCGAGGAGGCATTCCTGCGCGATTTCGCCGGAGATCTGCCCGAGGCGAAGGCAAAGGTGCTCTTTGCCGTCCAGGAGCCATTCCGCAAGGAGCTGCTCCTCGGGCGCACGACCAACGCCGCCTGGCGCAGCAAGCCGAGCTACTATGCGGTCTCGACCGAGGATCGAACGATCAACCCCGACCTGCAGCGCTTCATGGCGCAACGCATGAACGCGAAGACGATCGAGCTCAAGTCGAGCCATCTTTCTCTCATCTCACATCCAGGTGCGATCGCGCAGTTGATCCGGGAAGCGGCAGGGCAGGCCTGAAGGGAGGAGGGTGTGGTCGATACTGCGCTGCTGAGCGCGGGTGCTCTCTGAGGAGCATGCCCATCATGGGGCTTTGGTGGGCTGGTCCCGGCTGAGCTGATAGGAAGATGGCTCCGCGGGTAGGATTCGAACCTACGACCAACCGGTTAACAGCCGGTTGCTCTA
>JAEZHL010000024.1 GCA_023416575.1 Pseudomonadota bacterium | reverse complement strand
TCGGGATCGGCCTCGGCACGACGACGGATTCGGTCGATACCGCCGGTGCGATCTTCTCCTCGTTCGGCGCCGTGCTCGTCGATGGCAAGGAGAACATCACGGTCAAGTCCGACGAGGTCCGGCAGGCGCTGGACTACTACAAGCGGCTGACCGCGTTCCTGCCGCCGGATGCCCCGGCGTGGGACGATGCCTCGAACAACAAGTGGCTGGTGTCCGGCCGCGGCGCCATGATTATGAACCCGCCGAGCGCCTGGGCCGTCGCCAAGCGCGATGCGCCGCAGATCGCGGAGCAGTGCTGGACGCATGGCATGCCGGCGGGCCCCAAGGGTCGCTACGCGCCGTTCCTGCCCTACCTCTGGGGCATCTGGAACTTCTCCAAGAACAAGTCTGCCGCCAAGAGCCTGCTCGTCCACCTGTCGGGTACGAAGACTGTGGAGAGCATGGTCAAGGCGAGCGCGGGCTATGACCTGCCGTCGTTCGCCAAGCAGACGACCTTCAGCACCTGGGCCGAAGAGGGGCCGCCGAAGGGGACGCTGTACCACTACCCCGATCCGCACCACCAGCAGACGCTGTCGATCGCGGCGGCGCCGACACCGCACAGGATCGCCGTGCAGATCTACGCGCAGGGTCTGATGACCAAGATGGTCGTGCGCCATTTCCGCGGCGAGTCGATGAACGACACCCTGGCGTGGGCGGAAGGCGAGCTCGAAGGCTTCATGCGTACCTGAAGCCGGAGCGGAGCTGACGGGACAGGGGTTCCGAAATCCCTGTCCCGATACTCGCTTCCCAAGTCCACACTCATCCGCGGGCCGCTCGCGCGCCAGCGGAGCCGTACTGATTTCTCGCCTCCGTGGATCCGGGCTGTGCGAGAGCAAACCAGGAGCCTTTCCATGGCGGAAGCCGCGCTGAGGACCAAGCCTGTGTCCTCCCCCGCCTCGCACCGCACCACCCTGCGCCGAACCCTGCAGCGAAAATCGACGATCGCCTTCCTGATGGCGCTGCCGCTGATTCTGCTGGTCACGGTGCTCGTGCTCTATCCCGCGCTCTACTCGCTCTACCTAGCGATGCTCAACAAATCGATGGAGCGCTTCGTCGGGCTGAACAACTTCGCGTTCCTGTTCAAGCGCGAGACGTTCTGGATGGTGGTGCAGCAGTCCTGCATCTTTGCGATCACGGCCGTTATCCTGAAGGCGGTCATCGGCTTCGTGGTCGCCCACTTCGTGCACAACATTCCCGCCAAAGGGCAGCGCAAATGGCGCGGCATGCTGCTGGTGCCGTGGGTGATCCCGCCGGCCATGAGCTGCCTTGCCTGGCTGTGGCTGTTCGATCCCTCCTACAGCGCCTTCAACTGGGTGCTCGCGATCTTCGGCATCAATCCCATCCCGTGGACGGGCGAGGCATTCTGGGCGCGGCTGTCGGTGATCCTGGTCAACGTCTGGATCGGCGCGCCGTTCTTCATGATCATGTATCTGGCGGCGCTGAAATCGGTGCCGGACCAGCTTTACGAGGCGGCGGCCATCGACGGCGCCAACTGGTGGCAAAAGATCTGGTTCATCACGCTACCGATGATGCGCAACATCATCGCGATCACGGCGCTGTTCTCGCTGATCGTCACCTTCGCCAACTTCGATATCGTGCGCATCCTGACGGCCGGCGGGCCGGTGGATCAGACGCATGTCTTCGCGACCTGGGCGTTCCGCCTCGGCATCCAGGGCGGGGACATCCCGCTCGGCGCCAGCGTCTCGCTGTTCATGGTGCCGATCCTGACGGTCGCGGCGATTTTCATCCTGCGGGACATCACCCGCCGGGGGAGTGAGGTGTGATGGCCAGCACGATGCAAACGGTCGCCGGAGCGACCAGCGCACGCCCGCGTTATGGCAGCATGAAGAACGATCGGACCTGGGCGCTGCGCTGGTCCTATTTCTTCCTGACCCTGTTCGCCATCTTCTTCCTGCTGCCGCCGATCTACATGCTGATCACCTCGCTCAAGACGAGCGCGGAGATCTCGGCGGCGACCAATCCGTGGTGGGTCTACGAGCCGACGCTCGCCAACTACAAGGAGCTGCTGACCCAATCGGTGTACCTGACCTTCTTTCGCAACTCGGCGATCGTGTCGGTGTTCGTCGTGACCATAACGATGCTGATCAGCGTGCCGGCGGCTTTCGCCTTGTCGCGGATGAAGTTCTGGGGCTCGGCGACGCTCGCGACGGGTGTCTTCCTGACCTACCTCATCCCCGAGACGCTGCTGTTTATCCCGCTGTTCAAGATGTTCGCGACGTTCCGGGACCTGACCGGCATCGAGCTCATCAACAACTGGTGGGTGCTGCTGATCGTCTATCCGACTCTGACGGTGCCGTTCTGCACCTGGATCATGATCGGCTACTTCGCCTCGATTCCGAAGGAACTCGACGAGGCAGCGATCATCGACGGGGCGAGCTGGCTGCAGACGCTGACGAAGGTGTTCATCCCGGTGGCTCTGCCGGGGCTCATCGCGGCCACGATCTTCGCCTTCACGGTCTCCTGGGCGCAGTTCCTCTATCCGCTCGCCTTCACCACGTCGGTCGACCAGCTCGTGCTGCCGGTCGGCATCATCACGACCCTGATCAAGGGTGACGTCTTCAACTGGGGGCAGATCATGACGGGCGCGCTGCTCGGCGCCGCGCCGCCGCTCATCATCTACGCCTTTCTCATGGACTACTACATTGCCGGCCTGACCGCTGGCGCGACCAAGGGGTGAGGCGACGATGGCCGAAGTGAACTTGAACAAGGTGGTCAAGCGCTACGACGACGTCGAGGCCGTGCGCGGCATCGACCTCGATATCGCCGACCACGAGTTCGTGGTGCTCGTCGGGCCTTCGGGCTGCGGAAAATCGACGACGCTGCGCATGATCGCGGGGCTCGAGGACATCACCGATGGTGAGATCCTCATCGGCGGCGACGTCGTCAACGACGTGCCGCCTAAGGACCGGGACATCGCCATGGTGTTCCAGAACTACGCGCTCTACCCGCACATGACGGTGGCCGAGAACATGTCGTTCGGGCTGCGCCTGAAACGGATCCCGAAAGCCGAGATCAAGGCGCGGGTGGAGGAGGCGGCGCGCATTCTCGACATCAAGGAGCTGCTCGACCGCAAGCCCAAGCAACTCTCGGGAGGCCAGCGCCAGCGCGTCGCCATGGGCCGCGCCATTGTCCGGCACCCGAAAGTGTTCCTGTTTGACGAGCCGCTGTCGAACCTCGACGCCAAGCTGCGCGTGCAGATGCGGACCGAGATCAAGAAGGTGCATCAGAAGGTGCGCACGACGACGGTCTATGTCACTCACGATCAGGTCGAGGCGATGACGCTCGCCGACCGCGTGGTGGTCATGAACCAGGGCCGCATCGAGCAGGTGGGATCGCCGAACGAGCTCTACCACCGGCCCGCGACGCGCTTCGTCGCCGGCTTCATCGGCTCGCCGGCGATGAACTTCATTCCATGCCGCCTTGAGGAGAGCGGAAGCCAGCTTGCGGTGCGTGTCACGAGCGAGCTGGCCCTTCCAGTGCCGCCGTCACGCCAGGAACGTTATCGGGCGCTCAAGAGCAACGGGCCGCTGCTGCTGGGGCTCAGGCCCGAGCACGTGACCGAGGCCCGGCCGCACATGGAGGCGGACTCGGCACCGTTCGAGGCACAGATCGAGGTCACCGAGCCCATGGGCATGGAGACGTTCGTCTACTTCTCGATCGGCGATACCCAAGTGTGCGGACGGGTGAACCCGAATGCCGGCGCGCGCGAAGGTGCGCCGATGCGATTGGCCGCGGAGCTCGGCAATATGCATCTCATCGACCAGGAGACGGGGCGCGTCGTTTAGTTCGGCGAGGGAACATTCCAAGCGACTGGCACAACCGGAATGGGAATGCGCGGCACGCCCCCGAGCGACAGCGATTTCCGTGCAGCGCCAAATGAGGCAATCCGGCGACTGAGCCGCCGGTTGGGTGCCCGAGCCATCGACCGCTTGATCGGCCTGATTGGCTCGAGCCCGCGGCTTAGCGGGCTCGCACTCAGGGCGCTGCTCGATCGCCAGCTCGCTCCGGACGTTCTGTGCCGGGTGCCGTTCGACGATCACGTCCTCTATGTCGATCCGCGCGATGACAAGATCGCGTTGAAGCTGCTGGCCGGCCGGGCCTGGCAGAGGCGGCAGCTCGAGACGGCCATAGCAACTTTACGCGTGGCGGGGCGGCTACCGGCAGGGGGCCTGTTTCTCGATGTCGGCGCCAACATCGGCTGCCAGACCGTCTATGCCATGCGCTCGGGCGCTTTTGCCAGTGCGATCGCGATCGAGCCCGATCCGCACAACTTCGACATTCTGAAACGGAACTTGGCGGCGAACGGGCTCGAGGGGCGGGTCGAGGCTGTCGCGGCCGCGGCGAGCGCGCGCCGCGGTCGCGTACTATTGAGGCGCCACGCCAGGAATCACGGCGCACATTCAGTTGAGGAGTCGTTTGCTACGCGCCCGGCAGGAACGACCGACGTCGATGCCACCCCCCTGGACGAGCTGCTCCGGCATCGGGAAATCGCACCGGACAAGGTTGGTCTCGTCAAGATCGACGTCGAGGGTCATGAGCTGGCGGTGCTGCAGGGTATGGCTGGCCTGTGCGCTGCGGGCGCACCGCTCCTGGTTGAGCTCACGGCCGACCGCGCCGGAGAGCACGTCGCGGCATTCAAGGCGTTGCTGGCGCCGTACTACAGCCAAGCATCGGATCTCGGCTCCGCCAACGGCAAGCCGGCCGAGGGAAGCCCGCTGGAGGCCCTTGCGTGCTGGGGCCAATCGGATTTTCTCATTTTCTGACGAGCCGTCTTTGAAATTGTGCTCTGAATTTCACCTCACCGAGCACTCTGCACGAAAACACCGTCCGGCTGTGGCCGCACGCCCCATAAAGACTATTTGGAAAATTGGAAACCTACCGGGATTCTCGGGAGTTTCGGCCACGAACGCGCCCGAGTGGGAAAAGCCAGCGCACCTTGCCGGCGGGCGCAAAGTTCCTCCCTTTCTACTGGTCAGGAGGCATGAATGGCCATTTCCACTGAAGAAAAGTCAAAGTCGGCGGCCGATATGCTGTCGATGGGTGCACTTATCATAGGCGGCGGCGGCGTCGCTGCAATTGTCCTTACGATCCTCGGTCTCGCAAACGTCGCCACCAACGGCATGCTCGCTGTCGCAACGATCGTCATCGGCGTGGCATTCATTCTGCAAGGAATGGAAACCGTTGCCGAATACTCGGCTGCCGCCACGAACGGAGAGGAATCCAACGCGGCTCCGATCACGGGCGGCGTGACCTCGGAGCTGCTGGTTGGAGGCGCGGGCATCATCCTCGGCATCCTGTCGCTGGTCGCGGTGAGCGCCATGTACCTGGTTCCGGCGGCATTGATCACGTTCGGCGCCGCGCTGCTGTTGACCGGCTTCACCGGCTCACAGGGTTTGCCGAGCAATGGCCGCACCGGGACGACTGATGGCGCGGCGCGCGAGCTGGTCCGGCAGGCGAAGTTCGGCGCCTCTGGCGCGCAGGTGATCGTGGGAATCTCCGCAATCATCCTCGGCATCCTCGCTTACATCCTCCCTAATGTCGGGCAGGTCCTGGCGCTCGTCGGATTGCTCGCGGTGGGCGCCTCGCTGCTGGTGACGAGTGCTGCGGAAACGAGCCTCGCGCAGAGCCTTCTCAAGCCCGCGCGTTGGGAGCGGGGAGCGGTGCCGACACCGGGTGAGTGATCGGCTCAGCCCAGGACACGCTGACGCGTGCGGCTTGCTGCTTTGCTGTAGCGAGCCGTAGGCATATACCCATCCGCCCCACTCCGGTCGTCCTCCGAGCCGCTACGCTGGCTGTCGGGGGAGAATCGCGGCAGGAGGGGGCGGATGGGCGTCAAATTATCAGCTGCGCGATCGCAGGAGCGCCGACGTATACCGTTCTCGAACGGAGGCTGCTGCTGTGGACCGCAAGATCTCGATTGCTTCGAAAGTTTCAGGACGGACTCCCGCCGTGGAAGGGAGCGACCGGCCCGTGGCCGACTTCGTTCGCTCGGCCTATGCCGACGGCTTGGCCACGGCGCACGCCCTCGCCGATCCGCCGCTCTCTGACCAGGAGCTGAGGAGGGCGATCAATTACTGCGCCGACGAGGCGTGCACGGCGACCGAGGCCTACTGCCCTGGCTGCCGCAAGTGGACGGAGCAGCAGGGGCTGACGACCCTCGACCAGTTCTGCGCCCGCTACGCATCCATCACCTTCACCGATACCGGGCTCGAGCTGTCGCCTGGCGGACCGCTGCCGCCGGCTACGTTTCCCTCCATGGAGGCGCTAGCCAAGTCGTGGGCCGGGGAGGAGATCTGGTATCTGGCGCGGCGCGTGATCCGGCGTTTGAAGAAGCTCGAGGATCCGCGACCCAAGCGCATGGCCGATGCCGCCGGCGAGGACCTGGCGGCAAGCCCCACGCTCATCCTCGTCCGGCCGCAGCTCGCCGACAACATCGGCATGGTGGCGCGGGCCATGGCAAATTTCGGTCTCGACGACCTGCGGCTCGTCGATCCCCGCGACGGCTGGCCGAACGAGAAGGCGCGGGCGGCCGCCTCCGGGGCCAACTTCATCATCGACGCCGCGAAGGCCTCGCCAACCCTGTCGGAGGCCATCGGCGACCTCAACTTCGTCTGTGCCACGACGGCACGGCAGCGAGATCTCGCCAAGCCAGTGTTCACGCCCGAGCAGGCCGTGCAGGAGATCCGCCGGAGATTGGATGCAGGCGAGCGCTGCGGCATCCTGTTCGGGCCGGAGCGGGCCGGCCTCGAGACCGATGACGTGAGCCTCGCCGACGCGATCATCATGGCGCCCGTCAATCCACGGTTCGCTTCGCTCAACCTCGCGCAGGCGGTGCTGCTCGTCAGCTACGAATGGATGAAGGAAACCAATCGCGGGACGCTGGGTCGTGTCACGACCTATGAGGAAGCGCTCGAACCGGGTCTGAATTTGCGTGGTT
>JAEZHL010000438.1 GCA_023416575.1 Pseudomonadota bacterium | reverse complement strand
TCGAGCCGGCGTCCGCCTGGACCCGCGCCCCCTTCGGCGCCGAGATCGACGGCGACCGTATGTACGGGCGCGGTACGTCCGACATGAAGGGCGGGGTCATGGCAGCGCTGATGGCGCTGACCTACCTGCGGCATGCCGGGGTTAGTCTCAAGGGCGACGTGATCTTCCAGAGTGTCGTCAACGAAGAGCATGCCGGTAATGGCACGCTTGATCTCGTTTGCCGGGGCTGGAATGCCGACGCGGCGGTGGTCCTCGAGCCGACGCAGAACACGATCAGCGTCAGTCATCCGGGGGGCCTTTATTGGCAGATCGAGGTTCCAGGCGTTTCGCGCTCGCCCGGCGCACGCTGGAAAGATGGCAACCAGGACGGCGTCAGCGCTATCGAAAAGCTGCCGGTCGTGATCGAGGCGCTGCTCGCCGTCGAGCGCGAGTACAATGCCGACAGCCGCTGGAGCAACGAGCCCGGCCGCGCACCGTTTTCACTCGTGATGGGGAAGATCGAAGGCGGACATTACGAGACCGTCACCGCCGGCACGACCCTCATCAAGGGCGGCATCTATTTCGCACCACACATTGGTGACGTCGGCGACGTGATGCGCCGCCTGCGTGAGGCGGTGGCCGATGCCAACCGCGCCGACCCGTTCCTGCGGGAAAATCCGGCGCGGCTCGCCTTCCTTCATCATGACGACAGTACTTTGCAAGCTGCTGATATCGCGCCGGCACGCATGATGGCGTCGGTCTTGCAGGGCAGAGGCGGAGATCCGGCGATCAAGCCCGGTCCGTTCTGCTGCGATATGCGCCATCTCGTAAACCAGGGTGGCATTCCGTCGATCATTTTCGGACCCGGCACGATCGATCAGGCACATAAGCCTGACGAGCACATCGTGCTCTCGGAGTACTTGGCGGCGATCGAGCATCTCATCGTGTTCATCGCCCGCTGGTGCAACGAGCCGAATGATGCAGCACCGGTTTGAGGAGTGAGAAACAACAACATGCGTAGAATTGACTGGAAGGGTGCAATTCTCGGACTTGCCCTGTTGACGGGCACAGCGTGCACAGCCGGCGCTCAGGCGCCAGTCAAAGGCGGCACGCTGACCTACACGTTCCACCCCGAGCCGTCTGCTCTGTCGACCCTGTCGACGACTGCCGTGCCGGTGGCGATCATCTCGACGAAGATCTACGACAGCCTTCTTGAGTGGTCGGGTCCCGAAATGGCGCCGAAGCCCGGCTTGGCGGAAAGCTGGACCGTATCTCCGGACGGCCTGACGTACACCTTCAAGCTGCGCGAGGGCGTGAAGTGGCATGACGGCAAGCCCTTCACATCCGCCGATGTCAAATTCTCGGTCGAGAAGGTCGTGCGGCCCTACCACTCCCGCGGCCGCGCCCATTTCGGTGACGTCGAGAGCATCGAGGCCCCCGACGCCCAGACCGTCGTCTTCAAGCTGAAGGCGCCTGTCCCTTACTTCATAAAGGCGTTCCAGCCCTCCGAAACGCCGATGCTGCCCGCGCACAAGTTCGAGGGCATCGATCTCGGCCAGGCATCAGCGGTACGGCAGTCCGAGCTCTTCACCAAGCAGCCCGTGGGCACCGGTCCGTTCCGCTTCAAGGAATGGCAACGCGGCAGCCACATCATCCTCGAGCGCAATCCCGAATACTGGAAGAGCGGCCTGCCGCATCTTGACCAGATCGTGCTCCGCGTTCTGCCGGACGGCGCCGCCCGCGCCATTGCGCTTGAGAAGGGCGAGATCGATCTCGCTCCCCAGAATGCGCTGCCCGAGGTCGAAATCCAGCGGCTTTCCCAGCTCCCGCATCTGCAGGCCTCATCGGAAGGCACCGAGGCACTCGGCCCCAACTTGTGGCTGGAGGTCAACCTCCGTCAGGGTCCGCTCGCCGACGTCCGCGTGCGCAAGGCACTCAGCATGGCGCTCGATCGGGAGCGCATCATCGACGTGATCTGGTACGGCTATGGCAAGCCGGGCATCGGCCCGATCGTGTCGAACAGCCCGAACTTCTACAACAAGTCGCTGAAGCCCCTCTCCTATGATCCCAAGAAGGCCGCCGCGCTGCTCGACGAAGCCGGCTACAAGCGGGGCCCGGATGGCGTACGTTTCAAGCTGACGCAGAACTTCCTGCCCTATGGCGAGAACTACGTGCGGCTCGCCGAGTACATCAAGCAGGAGTTGCAGAAGCTCGGTATTCCGGTCGAGACCCGCAGTGTCGACCTCGCGGGCTGGCTGAAGACCGTCTACACGGACTGGGACTTCAACCTCACGACTTCGTTCACGCACAACTATTCCGACCCGAGCATCGGCGTCGAGCGCTCGTTCACCACCAGCAATATCAAGAAGGGCGCTTCCTTCACCAACTCGATGGGCTACAGCAATCCCCGGGTCGACGAGCTCTTCGAAACCGCGCGACGGGAGATGGATCCGGCGAAGCGCAAGGCGCAGTTCGACGAGATCCAGACGATCCTCAACGACGAGTTGCCGGTGCTCTTCCTGATGGAGATGCAGTACGTTCACCTGTGGAACAAGAAGGTGAACGGCCTCATCCAGAATGGCGTCTCCATGTACTCGAACTGGGACAGCGGCTGGAAGGCGCAGTGAAGCCAACGACCACGGCACGCATCCCCGGATGCGTGCCGTCCCAAGGGTGACTTTGCGCGTGCAGCGCGTTGCGGGCTCCCGCCGCGCTGAGGACGGACGATGTCGGCTACTCTGATATTCATTCTGATACGCCTTCTGCAGACCATTCCGGTCGTGCTGGCGATCGCCTCGCTCAACTTCATCCTGCTGCAGCTTGCCCCAGGCGATGCCGCCGATGTCATCGTCGCCATGTCGGGGCACGGGTCCGCTGAGGCCGTGGCGGAGATCCGCCAGGCCTATGGCCTCGACAAGTCGATGCTGCAGCAATACTTCATCTACATCGGCCACCTGCTGCGTCTCGACCTGGGAGTCTCGATCATCCAGGGTCGGCCGGTGGTCGAGTTGATCGGAGACCGGCTCGGCGCAACGCTCATCCTGATGCTGACCGCGATCACGATTGCGATCCTCATCGGTGTTGTCCTGGGCATCCTCGCTGCACTTCGCCACCGCAGTCCGATCGACGTGGCGCTCACCGTTCTCGCTCTCGTCGTTTATGCGACACCCCAGTTCTGGCTCGGACTGATGTTGATCGTGTTCTTTTCCATCACGCTCGACATCCTGCCCTCGGGCGGCATGCAATCGATCGGGGTAGAGCTCGGCACCGTCGGCTCCATCCTCGATGTCGCCCGGCATTTGGTGCTGCCGGCACTGACGCTGGCCCTGTTCTATGTCGCCGTCTACACGCGCCTCATGCGCACCAGCATGCTCGACGTGATGACTATGGATTACATCACGACGGCGCGGGCAAAGGGGCTTTCGGAAGCGCGCACTGCGTTCACGCATGCTGCCCGCAACGCCCTGATCCCGGTGGTGACGCTGATCGGCGTGCAAGTGGGTCATCTGCTCGGCGGATCGATCCTGGTCGAGACCGTGTTCGGCTGGCCGGGGCTCGGCCGCCTCGTGCTCGATGCGCTGCTGCAGCGTGATCTCAACTTGCTGCTCGGCATCCTCTTCATCTCGTCGGTCGTCGTTGTGGTCACCAATCTCGCCGTGGATGTCATCTACGGGCTGCTCGATCCGAGGCTCGTTCGGCGATGACAGCGGCAGCGGAATTCTGGCGGCGCTTTCGCCGCAACCTCGGCGCAGTGTTCGGCCTTGCCGTCCTGCTCGCCATCGTACTCGTCGCCATCGTCGGCCCGGTGCTCTATCCGGTCGATCCGTTCGACATGATGGGGCGGCCGAACCAGCTGCCCTCGGCGCGCTTCCCACTCGGCACTGACGTCTCGGGTCGCGACATCCTCGCGGGGCTTCTCAACGGCGCCCGCGTTTCGCTCCTCATCGGCCTCTGCGCCAGTCTGGCTGCGACCGCGATCGGCCTCCTCGTTGGCGGCGTGGCCGGCTATTATGGCGGCTGGCTCGACATCGTCCTGATGCGCACGACAGACTTCTTCCTCACGATCCCCTCGTTCGTGCTGGCGGTCGTCATCGTGGCCATCTTCCAGCCCTCCATTCTGACCATCACCGCGGCCATCGCGATCGTCTCCTGGCCCTCGGTGGCGCGCCTGGCGCGGGCCGAGTTCGCCGCGCAGAACGCGCGCGACTACGTCGAGGCCTGCCGCGCCATGGGAATGGGCAACGTCGAAATCATGTTGCGCCAGATCCTGCCCAACGCGCTGCCCCCGGTGATCGTCGTCTCCTCCCTGATGGTGGCGACAGCCATCCTGACCGAATCCGGCCTGTCATTTCTCGGCCTCGGCGATCCCAACATCATCTCCTGGGGCTACATGATCGGCGTCGGGCGCACGGTGCTGCGCAGCGCTTGGTGGGTGTCGGCCATCCCGGGTGTCACGATCCTCGTCACGGTGCTGGCCGTGAACCTGGTCGGCGAGGGATTGAACGAGGCGCTCAACCCGCGGATGAGAAAGAGATGAGCGCACTGCTCGACGTCCAAGGACTCAACATCGACTACGAGACGACGCGCGGGTCGCACCGCGCCGTTGCGGACGTGAGCTTCTCGCTGGCCCGCGGTCAGACGATGGCCCTCGTCGGTGAATCAGGATCGGGCAAGAGCACCATCGCGCTCGGGCTTCTGCGCCTGATCCGCCGCACCGCCGGCCGCGTCTCGGGCGGCGCCGTGATGTTCGATGGCGTCGATCTGCTGGCGTTGCCGGAACGGAAGATGCAGGCCATCCGCGGGGCTGGGATCGGTATCATCTTCCAAGACCCGGCAATGGCGCTCAATCCCGTGCACACGATCGGACGACAGATCGCGGAGCCAATGCTGCTGCACGGCATAGCCACACCCCGCGATGCCATGGAT
>JAEZHL010000407.1 GCA_023416575.1 Pseudomonadota bacterium | reverse complement strand
GCCCTCTTTGCCGTCGCCAGCGGCATTTTGTTCGTGATCTTCACCGGCATTTATCTCTCGATCTCCCCGGGCATCTACAAACGGGGCCTCGTCCTGCTCTTTCCGCCCAGGGTCCAGCCGCAAGTCGAAGAGACGATCGACAACGTCGGCCGGTCACTCGGCCTCTGGCTGGGCGGCCAGCTCATCGCGATGGTCCTCGTCGGCTGCACGACAGCCGCCGGACTGTGGTTGATCGGGCACGAGGCGCCGCTGGCACTCGGGTTCATATCCGGGGTTGCCGAGTTCGTGCCCATCGTCGGCCCGATCGCAGGCGCCATACCCGGCCTGCTGGCTGCATCGGGTGGCGGACTCGAGATGGTGATCTGGACGCTCGCCGTCTACGTCATCGTGCAGCAGATCGAATCGAACATCATCATGCCGCTCATCGTCGGCAATGCGGTCGAGATCCCACCTGCAGTCGGCCTTTTCGCCGTGATCGCACTCGGCGTGCTTCTGGGTCCGCTCGGAGTCCTCTTCGCGTACCCGTTGGCCGTCGTGGCCAATGTTGCGATCCGCCGCCTCTACGTCCGCGAGGTGCTGGGCGAAGATGTGAAGATCAGCGGCGAGAAACCCGAAGCCTAGGTTTCATTCCCTCAAACGAGCTCCCGCACCCTGTCGGCAGCAATGGTGAGAGCGATTCTGCCGCCGTGCGGCGTTCCGCTGGCCAGAGCCTGCGCGAAGTTCTTGGCCTGCTGCAAGGTTACACGCGGCGGCGTCGGCGGCTCGTTCGGATCGACGACCGCCTCGATGAGCACTGGACCCGAGGTCGACAGCGCATCGCGGAGTGTCTCTGCGCAATCGGCGGGATCGTCGATCATGAAGCTTGCAAAGCCGAAGCCACGCGCGACCGTGGCGAAGTCGATGGGTTGCAGATCGCATCCGTATTCCGGATTGCCGAGGAACACCATCTGCTCCCATTTGATCTGGCCGAGCGTGTTGTTCTTGATCACGATCACCTTGACGTCGAGCCCGTACTTCATGGTGGTTGCCAGCTCGCCCATGAGCATCGTCAGCCCGCCGTCGCCGACGAATGCCACCACCTGTCGGTCCGGATAGGCGATTGCCGCGGCGTTGGCGTAGGGCAGCCCGCAGGCCATGGTCGCCAGCGTGCCCGAGCACGAGAACTGCATGTCACCGCGGATATCGACGTGGCGCGCGATCCAAGTGGTGATCGTGCCCGAGTCCGTGCAGAGGATGGCGTCGTCCCTAAGCAGCTTGTTGAGCTCGTGCGCCACGACCTGTGGCTTCATCGGCTTTTCGGTGCGCGTGCCACGGTCCTCCATCAGCTGCCGCCATGAGCGCATCCCGTCCTGGGCCATTTCGAGGAACGAGCGATCCTGGTTCTGCTGTAGCCGCGGCAACAGCCGGCGCAACACCGTCGCGGCATCGCCGACGAGGGCCGCATCCGCCGGATAGCGCAGACCGATCCGCTTGGGGTCGAGCTCGATCTGGACACAGCGCGCCGAGCCGGGCTGGGGATAGAATTCGATGTAGGGGAACGAGGAGCCGACGATGAGCAAGGTATCGCAGCTTTCCAGCGCGTCCTGCGACGGCGCGGTGCCGAGAAGTCCGATACCGCCGGTGGTCAGCGGGTGCTGATCCGGCACCACGGCCTTACCGAGCAGCGGCTTGATGATCGGTGCACACAACTTCTCGGCGGCCTCGATCACCTCGGCGCCGGCATGGATGGCGCCGCGGCCGGCGAGAATGGCGATCTTCTGGCCGGCATTGAGGATCTCGGCCGCGGCGTCCATCTGCTCCTCGGTCGCAATGTGGGCGCCCTCCGACATCAGGCCGCCGGCGTGATAGGGCACGTTGCGCTCCGATCGCTTGTCCGCGGATACCGCTTCCGACTGAATATCGACCGGAATTGTGAGGTGGGACACGCCGCGGTAGGCGAGCGCCGTCCGGCACGCCAGCTCCGTCACGCTGCGCACGTGTGCGGGCCCCATGATGCGAGCATTGTAGACCGTGACGTCCTCGAACAGCTTGTCGAGGGCGACGTCCTGCTGCGTATGTGTACTGATGAGGTCATGATAGGGCAGGCCGGTGATCGCAAGCACCGGCTGGCCATCGAGCTTGGCGTCATAGAGACCGTTCAGAAGATGGATTCCGCCGGGCCCGGACGTCGTCACACAGACACCGAGCTTGCCCGTGAACTTAGCATACCCGCAGGCCATGAAGGCGGCCGCCTCCTCGTGCCGGACCTGGACGAAGCGGATCTTGTCCTGCCGCTCCCGCAGCGCCTCGATGACACCGTTGATGCCATCGCCGGGAAGCCCGAACACCACGTCCACATCCCAATCGAGCAGCGTTTCAATGAGCACGTCGCCAGCGGTTGTGGTCATTGCAGCCTCCCGGAAGCTCTGTCTCGGACCGATCGGTGCCGAGCCCATGCGGTGCATGAGTTGCTTAATCACTCCGACAACGGCGACAGAGCCGCGATCGTTCCCCTGCTCCCGTGGGCTCGGGCGCGGCTGCTGAAGCCGCAACACTCCGGAACTGATCGGTCCACCCTCTCGTTCGCATCAGGGGCACACTGAAGCCCTGCCAGTCTCGATCCGTGTGGCCGGCAGTTCCGGAGGGTTCCGATGCAGAGAAAGCTCGTTCACGAAGCGGCAGGCCAGCGCATGTACGTGGCCGTCCTCGAAGCGGGGGACGAGGTCCATGATTGCCTGCAACGGCTTGCCGAGGAGGAAAGTTTGTCAGCGGCTCAGGTCACCGCGATCGGCGCATTCCGCGATGCAACGCTCGCCTACTTCGACTGGGAGACGAAGAGCTACGACGAAATCCCGGTCGACGAGCAGGTGGAGGTCCTATCCATGACCGGCGACATCGCCCTCGATGAGAATGACCGGCCCAAGCTGCACTTGCACGCGGTGCTCGGCCGACGCGATGGCTCCACCGTCGGCGGGCACCTGATGGGAGCTCACGTGCGCCCGACCCTTGAGGTCATCGTGAATGAGGCTCCCGCCTTCCTGCATCGCGTTTACGATCCGCATGCCGGAATCGCGCTGATCCGGATGGATGCCAGCGTGACCTGACGTTTCGATCGCGGATGCGCCGATCGCCAGTCCAAAGCCGGGTATCGCGCGCCCTCAGCGCGCGAACACCATCGTCGCGATGCCCAGGTAGATGAGGACACCGCACACGTCGGCGATCGACGTGATCAAGGGCGCGCTGGCCGACGCCGGATCGAATTTGAACCGGCTCAGCAGGAACGGCAGCGAGGCGCCGATCAGGCCGCCGGCGATCACCACCAGCACCATGGTCGAGGCCACGATCAGCGCGATATCGAGCCCGCCGCGCACCAGGCCAATGCCGGACACGGCGACGGCCATGGTCAGGCCCAGCGCCGTCGAGACGAGCAGCTCCCGTCCGAGCATCTGTCCCCAGTCGGCTGCACGCACGTCACCCGTGGCGAGCGCGCGCACCATGAGCGTCGACGCCTGCGCGCCGGCGTTGCCGCCGCCCGCGATCAGGAGCGGCAGAAAGAAGACCAGCGAGACGTGGGCGACGATCGTGTCCTGGAACAGCGCCAGCCCGGCCCCCGAGAAGATGTTGAAGAACACCAGCAGCACCAGCCAGGTGATGCGCTTGCGATAGAGCAGAGTGATGCTCGCATCCTTCAGGCTCGTGGCAAGCTCGCCGACGGTGCCGACCTTGTGGAAGTCCTTCGTCGCTTCCTCCTCGGCGACGTCCATCGCATCGTCCTGCGTGACGATGCCGACCAGCGCATCGCCGCCGTTGGTGATCGGCAGCGCGATGAGGTCGTATTTGGCAATCTTCCGGGCAACGTCGGCGCGGCTGTCCTCGACGCGGGCGTGAATGACGTTCGTATCCATGATGTCCGCGATCTTGGCCGACGGATTGGCCAGGATCAGGTCGCGCAGCGACACGACGCCGGTGAGCCGGCGTGCATCGTCGACGACATACGCGTTGTAGATCGTCTCCTTGTCCGGAGCCGCGAGACGCAAGGTCTCCAGCGCCTCGCGCGCCGTGATGTTCGGCGACAGCGTCGCGTAATCGGAGGTCATCACGGCGCCGGCCGTGCCCTCGGAATAGGAGGCCAGCTTGCGGATGTCCTCGCGCTCGGCCTGCGCCAGGGCAGGCAGCAGCATTTCCTGCTGCTCGTGCGGCAGCCGGTTGAACAGGTCGGCGCGCTCGTCGGCCGACATCTCGGAGACGATCTTGGCGAACTCCCGCCGGCCGAGCGCACGCGCGATCTCGATCTGGTCGTCGGAATCGAGATAGCCGAACACGTCCGCACGCTCCTCGAGCGGCAGCAGGCGCAGCAGCTTGCTTGCCTCCGCGGGAGACAGGACCTCGATCAGGCTGGCGATGTCCGCTGGATGCTGCTCGTCGAAGTAGGTGAGGATCGAATCCGTATCGCCTTCTCGCAGGCGATCCAGGATCACCGGCGCGAGCTCGACGGGGCCGCTCTCGGTCGCGGCAAGGAGATCCCGATCGTGGAAGACTTCCTGATTCATGTCCGCCTCCTCACGGCGCCCTGGCACGGGCAGCCGGTGGCGGACTGCAGGGCGTCGCTTAGAAGCGGACCCTCAGAGCCGACAGGAGCAGCCGTACCTCGCGCCGCATGGCAGCCACGACGGGCTGCATTGTCGCGTTCCGGTTGGTGTCCCCGAAGGGACGACTACTGGGCACGTCCATTTCTGATCCGATTGATGGAAGATGGCGGCGAACGGAGTTCACCGCGCTCGACGGGTAGATGCAGATTGCCGCGACTGATGTCAAACGTCGCAGCGTTCGATCGGGCGGCTTTTCTCAGCAAAAAGGCCCCCACCCTCACCGGCAGACCAGCACCGTAAACTTACCGTGGGCCAGAACCTTCTGCGTTTCGCTGCCGACGAACAGCGCCGTCAGCCCGGAGCGGCCGTGGCTGCCCATGACGATCAAATCGCACCCCTTCTCTTCCGCTGTCGCGATGATCGCCTCCCAGGGACGCTCCTGCACGACCCACAGCGGCTCGCAGGCGATCCCCTTGGCCTGCGCGGCGTCGACGGCGACGCTCAGGTACTTCCGCGCAGCAGCCTCGACACCCTTCCGGTACTCCTCTTCCGGAAAGGCAACCATGACCTCCGCCGGAGCGATCGCGTGCCAGGGCCTGATCACCGTCAGTACCGTCAGCTTGGATTTCAGCGCATCCGCCAGCGCGACGGCTTGCTCGATTGCCGTCTCTGAGAGCTCCGAGCCGTCCGTCGCGACCAGAATATGCTTGTACACGCGCCTCTCCTTTCAGCTGCTATCGCGCGATCACCGCGCCCGTCACCAAGCCAACCACCGCTCAACGAATGCGAGCAGGCTGGCTGCGGTTGCGAACGAGACTGCAGCAGCATGGGTGCGACAGCATACCAGGTGATCAGGCGCCCGTCGAACGGGGTGGCGAGCGGTCCTGCCGCAGCGGCGCCCGCCACTGTCTCCACGGCGCCATGCAGCTGGGGGCCGTGGCAGGCCGCCGCGGGATTTTCATATCCTGCAATGACGCGTTCTCTGGTGCCGACCATTCGTGTACGGTAAGCACGAACGATACGAGACATCCGCCGCAATCGTCGCAGACGGCCAACAGGTCCAACCGGGCGTGCGATCGGTGCCGGCCACGGAATTCAAACGGCAAATCAGTGGGACGGTCGACAACCGCGCGCACAAATGCGCACAAGGTGCCAGCGCGCTCCCCGCGGCCGCGGAGGAGCGCCGACGAGGAGTCGGTGGCACCAACCATGACGGAGCGGGCCTATCAGGCCCTCGAGGAACAGGTGGTGACACTCCGGTTGCGGCCGGGCGAGTTCATTTCCGAATATGCTCTGGCAGACAAGCTGAGCCTCGGGCGGACGCCGGTGCGGGAAGCACTGCAGCGGCTGGCCCGGGAAGGGCTGGTGACCATCCTGCCCCGAAAGGGCGTCCTCATCAGCGAGGCCGACCCGCGCAATCAGCTGAAGGTGCTCGAGGTTCGGCGGGAACTGGAACGCCTGCTCAGCCGGGCGGGAGCCCAGCGCGCGAGCGAGGAGCAGCGCCAGCGTTTCCGCGAGATCGCAGAGGGCATGGATAAGGCCGCTCGCACACGGGACGATCTCGCCTTCATGCGCCTCGACCGGGAGCTCAATCTGCTCATCTCGGAGGCCGCACACAACGAGTACGCATCAGGGGCCATGCGCACGCTACACGGTCACTCGCGGCGCTTCTGGTACATGCATTACAAGCAGGCCGCGGATCTCCCGTTGTGCGCGAGACTGCACGCCAGCCAAGCGCGGGCCATCGCGGAAGGCGATCCGGCGCGCGCCGCGGAAGCATGCGACAAGCTGATCGACTATACCGAGACGTTCACGCGCGCCACTGTGGACACCACCTCGGCCAATCGCATCCGAGGGTGATCAGTTGAGCGCCTGCAGGCGGGTGCGCGCCGTGTCGACCCCTGCTCGCAAAGCCTTCTGGTAAAGCTCGCGGGCGAGCTCGACGTCGGCAGCGACGTCGCGAACTCCCCAGGCTGCCAGCATGTTGGGATCGTAGGTCTCAGCCATCGCCAGAATGGCATCCGGCTCGTTGGCCGCCACGGCAGCCTTGAGCACCGCGCGACCGCCTGTAATATCGCCACCCAGGATGCGCTTCTTGCCCTCGGCGATGGCGCTCGTCCAGGACACCTCGGGCTCAGGCGCCGGCGGCGGCTTGGGTGTCACAGGTTCGACATGTGCGGCTGCAGTCTGCTGCGGCGCGGTCTGCGCGGGCGTGACGACAGTGGTCGGCACCACACGCTGTTGCACCTGCACGGGAGCCGGCACTGGGGCGGGCTGTGCCATCTCGGCTCCCGCCGGTTCCGTCTTGCCGAAAAACGAGCCGAGCGACAGATCGTCGAGCCGCCCGGTCAGTACGAGAACAACCGGCACGATCACCGCAAGGCCGGTCGCGAAGCCGACGCTCGCGGCGCGCAACTGGTCGCGCAGGGCCGGCGACTTCGGCGGCTCGGGCTGGGCGCGCCAGGTGGACGGAATCGGCATGGCCGCATCGTCCTCCTCGTCATCGAAGAGAGAACGCGGCGCGGGCATCGTCGGCAGAGGAGGCGCCGTCGGAGCACTGGTCATTCCGGGAGGCGGTGTGCGCTCGAGGCTTTCGCGCGCCATGTTCATGGCCTGCGCCAGCTCGTCGACCAGCCCTGACAGCTGCGGCTTCTGAGACTCGAATTGCCGATCGTGGTCGGCAGGTGTGGCCCCGTGGCCGTTGAGCTTTTTGACGACGCCGTCGCGACTGCTTTCCATCGTCACCCCCTCACGGTTTCGATGCTTGGGGACCCACGCAGAGCTGCGCATTGCCGGAGCGCAAATCCGCACCGATACCCAAGGCCGCCGCCACACCGGTCGGGCCTACGCGAAACTCCCACTGGGACCCCCCAAACACTTCCCCGGTCCCTCACGCCACCTAGCACGCTCGCGCGCGAGTGCACAATCGAATAAAGGTTCGTCCTAGTTGTGGCGGGAAAAATTCCGTACACGGATATGGTGACCAACCGCGGTGGACGGAATATCTGCCGCGGAGATGGGGGATTGTCGATGCTTCTTTTGATCCTTGGGCTGCTTCTTTTCTTCTCCACTCACCTCGTACCCACCCAGGCCACCCTGCGGCGCGGGCTCGTCGAGCGGCTCGGCGGGAACGGCTACAAAGTGGTGTTCTCGATCGTATCCGCCATCGGCCTCGTGCTGATCGTGGTCGGCTTCGGCAAGCTCCAGGTCTCGGCCAGCCAGAACCCGGAGATCTGGACGCCGCCCGTTGCGATGCGTCACATCGCTTTCCTGCTGATGCTGCCTGCCATGATCCTGTTCGTCGCAGCCGAGGTGCCGACCCACATCCGCTCCAAGGTGAAGCACCCGATGCTGGCCGGCATCAAGCTGTGGGCCACCGGGCACCTGCTGGCCAACGGCGATCTCGCCTCCATGCTCCTGTTCGGGAGCTTCCTGGCGTACGCCGCCTTCGACCGGATCTCGCTGAAGCGCCGGCTGGTCGCACCGCGCCCGGGGCCACGGAATGGAGGCTGGCGCAACGACGTGATCGCGGTCGTGCTCGGTGTGGCGCTCTATGCCTTCATGCTGACGGTGGGCCATGCGCGTCTCATCGGAATTCCGCTGCTGCCGGGCTGGGCCTGACGGCCCCGCCCGCTCGAAGGTCGCAAATCCGCCGGAAACCCAGCGCAGCAAGGGATCGCGAGACAGGTCGCCCCGATAGGGCCGTCGCCGCCAAGCCGCCGCGTTGGCGGAACAGGCGTGCTGCGCTATGTGTGTACGGCACCTGGACCGACAAAGGCATCCAGGATCAGGCATCAGGAGGGCCGATCCGAGAATGGCTGACGACCACAAAGCGATATTGCGCGAGCTCGAGAACGAGGTTCGCCGGGAGCAGATGGCGAAACTTTGGGACCGGTTCGGTGTCTATGCCATCGCTGCTGTGGTCCTGATTCTCGTGGGCGTCGGCGGCTATAAGGGATGGGAGTCCTACAGCATTTCCACCGCGCAGTCGGCTGGCGCGCGGTACCAGACCGGTATGCAGCTGGCCGCCGAGGGCAAGACGAGCGAGGCCCAGCAGGTCTTCGAGGCACTCTCCAAGGATGGCCCGAAAGGCTACGCGGCGCTTGCGCGGCTGCAGCTTGCCGGTGAGGCGGCGACGGCGGGCAAGACGGCCGACGCGATCGCGGCCTATGAGGGCGTCGAAGCAGACCCCAGCGTGGACCCCCTGCTCCGCCAGTACGCGCAGTTGCAAATTGCAGCGTTGAAAGTCGACACTGCCGACTTTACCGAATTGCAGAATCGGCTCACCCCTTTGCTTGCTGAGAATAATGCCTGGAGGCACAGCGCACGTGAGCTGCTGGGCTTGGCGGCGTATCGATCCGGGCGACTGGATGAGGCGAGGCAGGTGTTTCTCGAGTTGGCGGCAGATCAGAAAACGCCGCCTTCGGTTCGGGAGCGCGCCGGTGTCATGATGGGTTTGATTACGTCGGCGGAGGCGCAACAGGCAGCTCCGACGACGGCGCAACCCGCAGCTGGAACACCCGCCGCGGAAACACCGAAGGTGCAGTGACGAGGGCCCCGAATGGGCAAGGTTGAGAGACGTTCCCAGGGCTTGGCCCTCCTCACGGCGCCGGTCCTGCTGGTAGCGGTCGGTCTCGGAGGTTGCGGGGGCAGTAGCCTGCCGAGCCTGCCCAAGATCGGAGACCTCAACCCGTTCGCGGAGAAGCAGCAGCCCCTGCCGGGCAAGCGCGTCCCCGTTATGCAGGCGCGGGACAATGTCGGCGCGGCGGAGCTCGCCACCGCCGACAAGCCGGTCGCGCTACCTCCACCCCGAGCAAACGAGGGTTGGACACAACCAGGTGGAGAACCCAGCAATGCGCCGGGCCATCTGGCGTTGGCTGGATCGCCCAGGCAGGCGTGGAGCTCCGACGCAGGCACCGGCTCCAGCTCCAAGGCCAGGCTGACGGCCAGCCCCATCGTCTATGGCGGCCGCGTCTACACGCTCGATGCAGCAGCCCGTGTCACGGCTTTCTCGACGTCGGGCGGCGCCGCTGTCTGGCGCGCCTCGCTGATGCCCGAGGATGAGAGCGGCGAGGGCGGCTATGGCGGAGGGCTCGCGGTCGACAACGGGCGGCTCTACGCAGCTACAGGCTTCGGCACGGTCGTGGCGCTCGATCCCGTCAGCGGCAAGAAGCAGTGGGAGAAGAGCGTCGGCGTGCCGGTTCGCGCTTCCCCGACAGCTGTCAACGACAAGGTTTACGTCCTCACCACCGAGGGCCATGTCTTCGCGCTCTCGGGTGCGGATGGAAGCGAGCTATGGGCATTCCGGGGCGTACCGGAGCGCACCAGCCTGCTCTCGAGCCCGAGCCCCGCTGTGGACGGCGGTGTGGGCGTCGTCCCCTATCCATCAGGTGAGGGCGTCGCACTCAACGCCGAGACTGGCACGCCTGTCTGGAGCGAGAGCTTGGCGCGGACGCGCACGACGTCGTCGCTCGCTTCCCTGAACGATGCCTCCAGCCCCGCCATCGCCAATGGCGTGGTCTATGCCGTCGGACACGCCGGCCGCCTGATCGCAACCCAGGCGAGAACGGGCGAGCGGCTGTGGCAGCTCAGTATTCCTGGAACGCAACCTCCGGTGGTTGCAGGCGAGAACTTGTTCGTCGTCGACATCTCCGGTCAGTTGCATGCGATCACCCGCAAGGATGGCAAGGTGGTCTGGACGGCCAAGCTGCCGGGCAGCAACACGTGGTCCGGCCCTACCCTGGCGGGCAATCAGCTCTGGCTGACATCGAACCAGGGCCATCTCGTAGGGGTTGACCCCGCGACGGGTCGGATCGCCACGCAGCAGAGCGTTGGCGCGCCCGTCTACATCCCACCGGTCGTTGCCGGTGGTCGCATGTATTTGCTGACGGACAAGGCACGGCTGATCGCGTTTAATTGACGCGCTCACATCGCGACCGGCGCGAGGAGCAATCATCTCGGCGCCGCATTCGCGCCAGTGTCGCGCGAAGTCGCCCCGGGCTTAAGGCTCGATCAGGCGGACTTCAGAACGGGACACTGGAATTATCGCACTACTCGTGTGATTGAGGTCCAGAATTCGCTCGCGGTGCGCATCGCAAGCACCGGCGCGTTTCTTGATCATCAGACGAGTTATGCCGCGCTTCCCTCTGGAGCCGGCCTTCGCTCTTCGTAGGAGCCCAGTTCCCATGGCGCCCGCAATGACGCCCACTATCGCCATCATAGGTCGCCCCAACGTCGGCAAGTCGACGCTATTCAACCGCTTGACGGGCCGCCGCTCGGCGCTCGTGTCCGACATGCCTGGCCTGACCCGCGACAGACGCGAGGGCACCGCCACCTTGGGCGATCACGAGGTCCTGGTCTTCGACACCGCCGGTCTCGAAGAAGCGCCGCCCGGCTCCATTGCCGCCCGTATGACGCGGCAGACCGAGACGGCCCTCAAGGACGCCGACCTCGTGCTCTTCGTCATCGACGCCCGTGACGGCGTCACCCCCGCGGACACCGCCTTCGCCCGCCTTGTCCGCGTCGCCGGGCGGCCGACCATTCTCGTTGCCAACAAGTGCGAGGGCCGGAAGGGAGCCGATGGCTTCTATGAGGCGTTCGAACTCGGCCTCGGCGAGCCAGTGGCCATTTCGGCCGAGCACGGCGAGGGCATGGGCGAGCTGCACTCCGAGATGATGACCGCCCTCGGGCTCGGCTTCGGTGAGCCTGAGGAGGATGCGGAGCCCCAGGAGGGCGAGGCGGCCGCTCAGGAGCGTCCGATCCGGGTCGCCATCGTGGGCCGGCCCAATGCGGGCAAGTCGACGCTCGTGAATGCGCTCCTTGGCGAGGAGCGCCTGCTCACTGGGCCCGAGCCGGGCCTGACACGAGATGCCATCGCCACAGACTTCGAGTGGCGCGGACGCAAGCTGAGCCTGATCGACACCGCAGGTCTGCGGCGCAAGGCGAAGGTCACCGAAACGGCGGAGAAGCTGGCGACCTCCGACACGCTGCGCACGATCCGATTTGCCGAGGTCGTCATCCTGATGATCGACGCCGAGCGGCCGTTCGAGCATCAGGATCTGACGATTGGTGATCTGGTGGCTGAGGAAGGGCGCGCGCTCGTCGTGGCCGTCAACAAGTGGGACCTGATCGAGGACAAGCAGGCGCTGCTGCGTGATCTGCGCGAGACGATATCCGAGAAGCTCGCCCAGGTTCCCGGCGTGCCGTTGATCACCATCTCGGCGGTGGCGGAGCGCGGTCTCGACAAGCTCTTGAATGCGGTGCTCGAGGTCTACGATTCCTGGAACCGCCGGATTTCGACTCCTGACCTCAACCGCTGGCTGCGCGAGGCAACGGAGCGGCACGCCCCGCCGGCTTCGAAAGGGCGGCGGATCAAGATCCGCTACATGGCGCAGGTCTCGACGCGTCCGCCAACGTTCGTCGCCTTCGCGTCCCAGCCGAAGGGACTGCCGAAGGCCTACATTCGCTATCTCACGAAGGGCATCCGCGAGACCTTCAAGCTTCCCGGGGTTCCGATCCGCTTCGTCCTGCGCAAGGGAGAGAACCCCTACGCGGGCCGCTCCTGAGGCGTTGCGATCCCCTCGGGCATTACCCGCTCGGACACCTTTTCCGTCACCTGAGGAGCCTCGGCGCCGGGGGCTCCTGCCGGCTCGCGAGCGCTTGCAAGCACGATCTCGAGCGCTCTCCGCAACGTCGTCGCCCTGAGCTCTGCTTCGCCACCCTTGTCCATCGCGACGGTCTCGATCGGCGAATGCGCTTCCCTTTCGCCCCAGGCTCCGATGACGAACTCGAGGCTCGCATTGCTGCGCCTCAGCCGTCGCATCAGCAAGTGGGTCCGAGCCGGGGAGTGCGCCGCATCGAGGTTCGAGAGAACGGCGAGACGCGCGTTCGAGAGGTCGAGAGCGCCCATTCTTGCCGTCGCCACGTCCTCCGGCCCGAACGCCTCGGCGCCGACGCCGTGCTTGACGAGCAGGTGCGCGAAGATGGCCGCGGCCGCCCGATCGAGCGGATTGCGGATACCGATCGACAGCACGGGTGCAGCACCTCGCCAGTCTCGCCTGAGCTCGTCCGATGACAGAACTGGTGGATCCGGGGTGGTTTGGTTTTCCTCCTCCTCCCTGCGATGCGGCGTTCCGGCCTCGACGTTGCGCAACTCGTCGATCAGCTCTTCGACGAGCTTCTGCATCTCGTGCATACGGTGTGTATCGAGCCGCCCTCGCCGTCCATCGGCCTGCGCCAGCTCGAGCCCCGGCAGCGCGACCTCGTCGAAATAGCTGAGCACGGAGCGATTTTTCACGAAGCGCTCGGCGTCGAAGGTGATCTCGTCGAGGTCACGGGCAAGCATGCGTTGATAGAAGCGCTGCGCTGGCGTGAGCGCCGGCTCGTCGCCGAGCAGGACGTAGATGAAATTGAGCTGCGGCACGTGCCGGCCGAGCACAATGAGACATACGGTGAGCGGCACGGCGAGGAGCAGGCCGACCGGCCCCCACAGCCATGTCCAGAACGAGGCCGAGGTGATGACGGCGAGCGGCGTGAGCCCCGTGGAGCTGCCGAGCAGCCATGGCTCCATCACCTGCCCCATCGTGAATTCGGTCGCTATGAAGAGCAGGATGACGATCGCAACCAATGTCCAGCCGGGATCGATCGCGGCCGCGAGCAGAACTGGAAAAATCACCGCGATGATCGAGCCGATGTAGGGGACGAACCGCATCAGGCCAGCGAGGATGCCCCACAGGATCGGGCTCGGGATGCCAAGGAGCCCCAAGGCAACCGCCATCACGGCGCCGTAGGTGATGTTCATCGTTGTGAGGGTGAGGAACAGCCGGCTCAATCGGCGCGCCGCATCATTCATGGCGCTCGTCGTGCGCTCGAAGTCCTCCCCGCCGAACAGCCGGATCAGGCGATCGCGCAGGTCCTCCCGCTGGAGCAGGATGAAGACGACGAGGATCAGCACCAATCCCATCCGCGCCAGTGGCGTCAGCAGCGGCGAAATCAGGCTCTGATAATACTCCAGCGCCCGTGTCGGCGGACTTTTTATCTCGACCGGAATCGGGCGTTGAGCGCTCGCGGCATCGCGGTCTGTCGGTGTCGCCGGCTGCGGTTGCTGATCGAGCTCCCGGCTGAGACCTTCCAGCGCTGACGTCGTCCGCTCGATGACACCGCCGGGCGCACCGGACTCCGAGCGCAACAGCCGGATCTTCTGGCGCAGCGCAGCTTCATGGTGCGGCAACTGCTCGGCCAGGTCGCCGAGCTGGCGCCCCATGATCGCGCCGAGGCTGAAGATGATCGAGAACGCGAACCCCACGACGAGAAGCACCGCCGCGGCACGCGGAACGCGAAACCCGCGCAGGAGCACCACGAGCGGCGTCAGAGCGAAACTGAGAAGCACTGCCAAGGCAAGCGGCACGAACAACTCGCGCCCGAAATAGAGCATCGTGATCACGAGACCCGCAACGGTCATCGCGGCAGTGAGCGACGGGGCGGTGTGATTGGGTAGCCGATGGTATCGGCTCAGGTCCATGGCGGTTCAGCTTCCTCAGACGTTGTGTTCGGACGGTCGCAAGCAAAGCGTCTATGGGAACGCAGCAATCGCTCGTGCGTTTCCTTGTTCAGCTTCCGGTCATGTCACACAGCAGATGCTTGCTCGGTCCAACACCTGGTGTGTCGGGCTCGTCCGATATTCAAGAGGCCGAAAAAAGTGACCGCGGGCCTTTTTGGAAGGCGCCGCGGTCAAGGCAACCTGGACGCCTTGCACGCGTCCACGTCTAGGGGCACAAAACAAACGCGTACAAATCGAAAACGTTCCAATTGCGCGCAGATCTGCTCACGAATGTTGCAGTTTTGAAATCTACGCGAGGCTTTCAGAAACTAAATGTATCGACAGCCGGAACCTTTAATGCCGTTGCGCGTTAAGCTCCGGAAAGAGGGTAAACTGTGACAGTACGCCTAACATTACTTCCGTCCATAGTAACCGGAGAGCCGTGCGTTAGTTGCGAGGACATCTTTCCGGCACTGAACAGCGTCACACGCGGCTGGCAGCCAAATCCGCTCATTACTCCTGAGGCTGCCGCGATGTGCGGGACCGACTACAAGTCGGCGCTTCGCCGGCCTAGAAAAAACGTGCACATGCTCGACCGACAGGAAGGGCGTCGCCGCGGGAAACTTTTGCGGACCGGGTGACACTCGAGCGAGGGGGAAATGGCGTATATCCCTGTGGTGGAAAGCAGGCCACTTGCGTCTGGCCTTGCGCGCAGGCGCCGACCGCGGACTGTCGGGGGGCATCTCGCCGTCTACGGCATCGCCGTCGTCGCACCTATTCTCATTTTCACAGGGATTGTTTTCCATAGCTATATTGCCATGGAGCATGCGCACCTCGAGCAGCATGCGCTGCAAACGGTGCGGGCACTCAAATCCGAAATCGACCGCGAGTTCGAAGGCGTCGTCCAGACGCTGACTGCGCTTGCGGCTTCACCCAGCCTCATTTCCGGCGACTATGCCCGCTTCCATAGCCACGCCACAGCGGTCGTGCGCTTGAGCGGCGACCAACACATCACGCTGACCGACGCCACCGGACAACCGATTGTTGATACGCGCGTGGAATGGGGAGCGGGGCTTCCCGCCTCGACCATTGAGGCCGGTGCTCTGCGTGAGTTGCTGCGGACGAAGCGGCCGTATATCTCCGATCTGCTGCCGGGGCAGAACGCATTCAGCATCATCCTGCCGGTTCTGCGCGATGGGAAGGTCGTCAATCTGCTTGGCGTTTCGATCAGCCTTGCGCGTTTTTCACAGCTCCTCAATTCGCCCTCCCTGCCGGACGGCTGGAATGCCGAAGTGATCGATGGGCGCGGAGCCCTCGTGGCATTATCGCGCAATCACGCGGTCGCCTCCCTCACGGACCTTCCTGAAACTTCGGCGAATGTCTCGCGCACAAAGGAAGCGAAGGACTGGAGCACCGTTCAGCTCGAGTTCGTCGACGGGAATGATGGCGAAAAGCTCAGGGCCACCACACAATCCGATCTGGCCAACTGGCTGATCACGACCAGCGTTCCACCCGCTCTCGCCAGGCCAGCAGTCTGGTCCTGGCAACTGTTTGCGGCCGGGGGCGCCGCCCTGCTCGGCCTGTCGCTTCTCCTTGCGCTCTATTTCGGACGCAAGCTCGCGCTCCCGATCCGCATGACAGCCTTGGCGGCGAACGCGTTCGGCAGGGGTGAGGCAATGCCGCAGCTCGGGTTGCGCCTGCAGGAGGTCGACGAGGTACTCAACGCGCTGAAAGCGGCCTCCGCGCAACGCCGGCAGGCGGAGGATCAGCTTCGGATCGCGCACGAGCGCATGACCCTGGCGCTCTCAGCAACCGACATGGGTATGTGGGAGCGGGACCTCACGACCAACCACGTGACATGGTCGGAAGCGATGTACCGCCTGTTCGACCGTTCCCCGGAGGAGTTCACCGGCGATCCCGACCAGGTTTACAGCTACGTCCACCCCGACGATCGCGTCCGCTTCCGCCAGGCACACCAGGATGCGGTGCACGGAGCGGCCGACAATTTCGAGCAGGAGTTCCGCATCGTAACACCCTCGGGTGCCGTGCGCTGGCTTTATCGGCGGGCGTTCGTGCGGCGCCTGCCCAATGGCGCCTGCGCATCCGTTCTCGGCGTCGCCATCGACATCACCGATCGCAAACGGGCCGAAAGTACCAACGCCCAGCTCGCGGCCATCGTGGCGTCGTCGAACGAAGCCATCCTCAGCGTCTCGCCTGATGGCGTCATCAACACCTGGAACACGGGCGCGGAGCAGACCTTCGGGTACACGAAGGACGAGGCGCTCGGGATGCCGCTGCAGGAGCTCTTCAGCCCGGATGGGCTCGCGGGCTACGAGAGCATCCGCGCGTCGATGCAATCCGGCGAAACGGTCCGGCTCGAAAGCCTGTGCTACGGCAAGGATCGGCACCAGATGGAAGTTGCCATCATCGCCAACCCGGTCCGCACCTGCTCGCAGCCGATCACCGGATACTCGATCACCATTCGCGACATCTCCGCGCGAAAAGAGCACGACCGCCACCTCGCCAGCGTGATGCGCGAGCTGACGCACCGCTCCAAGAACCTGCTGGCCATCATTCAGGCCATGGCGCGCCAGACGGCGCTGCGGAGCGACGGGCTCCTCGATTTCGAATCCCGCTTCTCGGGCCGCCTGCAGAGCCTTGCGCGCTCCCACGAGCTGCTTATCAGCAACGACTGGGAAGGCGCGATGCTGGCGGATCTGGTGGACATGCAGCGCAGCGCGTTCGGCACCAGGCACGCACGCATCCGGGCGTCCGGACCCGATGTGTTCCTGCGGCCGGAAGCCATCGTCAACATCGGCCTCGCCCTGCACGAGCTCGCCAGCAATGCAGAGCGCCACGGCGCGCTCTCCGTGGCGACGGGACGCGTCGAGCTGGGATGGAGCATCGAGCGGGTGAAGAACGGGCCGCAGCGTCTCATGGTCGTCTGGCGGGAGCGTGGGCGCCCGTCATCCGGCGAGCTGCTTCACCGCGGGTTCGGCCGCGACATCCTCGAGCATGTCACGCCGACCGCTCTCGGTGCCAAGGTGGTGTTGAAAGCCATTCCCGACGGGCTGCTCTGGACTCTCGAGGTGCCGAGCGAGCAATTCGCCCGCGGCCGCCGCCAGCTCCCCGCAAGCGCGTGAGTCATCGATCCCACGTCACCGTTGCCTCGGCGTGCCGCAGCAAAAACCAGCCCTCCGCATTCGATCGCTGAGATTGGGTGCCGTTTGCCACGAACAGGCGAGATCCAACTTATCCGGACCGCGACGTTCGCGCGGGCGCGTCGCATTTCTCCATAGGCAGCGCCGTTGTCAGCCAGCCATCCTTGGTTATGCTCACCACATACCGTCGGCAACCGGTGGCAGCGCCCGGCACGAAGTGAACACGGAACAACGCGAGCTCCGGCTTGCGCTGGCGCGGCCACACCAGAGCCCCGCTGTCAGGTGTTTCGGCCAAGGCAGTCCGAATGGCGATGCCGGCATTGCGGTAGTCGGCTTGCGAAAGCCGGGTCAGCAGAACCCGCGACAGATCAGGATGGAGGCCGACGGCCGTCGCCCGCGCTTGGTAGGGATCGGAGGGATCGAGGTTTTTCGGTGGTTCCACCGGGTGAGCGGCCACCTTGGCCTCGGGCGGAACCACAGCAGTATCAACGGAGCGCCGCGGCGTGACGTCCGCCCTTTCTGAAACGGCGTCGGCCATGTTCGCATGTGCTGGTGGCTCGGCCAGCAGCCGTGGTTCGTCGGCTACCGCCTTCGTCGTCAGCTCGGCGACCTCTGGCTGAGCAAGCTCCTCGGGCGGCGCGGCCTGCTCCGTCGAACCGGCGATCACGATGCGGCCGAGCCAGGAGATGGCCGCCGCTTGCATGGATCGCCAGTCCAGCCAGCTCGTCTGCCCATGATACAGCACCCAGCTGCCGGTTAGGACGATGAGCAGGAACAGAACACGGAACGCCACCTTGCGCCCCCTGCTTGCGAGCGGAGGCCCGATCCTTTCCCCCGGGGTCAGCTCGCCGAAGGCGAAGTAGTCGTCGGCGTCGAAACTGCGGTGTGCTGAATGCTGTGCCGGCGCATGCCGAGCGGGGAATGCCATGACTATACCCCCAATGTCTGCCCTTTCCCGTCCCCGCAGTTGCATCAGCGACAGCGGATTGCTGGCAAAATGATGGCGGTCGCGAATATTCAGGCGTTCACCAACGCGCCCGGTGCAGCGGCGCCATGGCTGGAGGTCTCGTCAAAGGGCGGATATGCCTGGGTGCTCGCAGGCCAGTTGCCTGGCGAAGCGCGTTCTGGGTTACAGAAATCGCGCGTTGCCGCCAAAGCCGATGCCGTGGTTTCGCCCCGAAGTGAAGCCAGTTGTCAGTCTTTACCGCTCCAGTGAACGATCCGCAGCTCCAGCATACGGCACAGTCGGTCGAGCGCATAGCCAAGAGCCGCCATTATGCCGACGCCGACGAGAACGACGTCCGTCGACAGATATTCCGACGCGGTGAGGGCCATCCACGCGATGCCGTCCGAAGTCGCCGTCAACTCGGCTGCCACCAGCATCGTTACGCCGATCGAAATTGACATGCGGATCGCTGTAAAAATTCCCGGAAGACTGGCTGGCAGAACCACGCGCCAGAAGATCGTCCACGTGCTGGCACCGAGTGCTTGAGCGGCCTGAATCTTCTTCTGACTCACAGAGCGGACGGCCTGCATGGCGCCGATCGCAATCAAGGGCAACACCGGCGCACTGATCACGATGATCTTGGATAGATCGCCAATGCCGAACCAGATGAGAAACAGCGGCAGCAGAGCAAGCTTCGGGACGGGACGAATAGCCTGCACTGGCGGTTCGACGATGGCTCGGATCGGCCGCACCATACCCATTATGAGCCCGAGCGGGACGCCGATCAGAATGCAGAACGAAAACGCCACCCCGAAGCGGTAGAAGCTGATAGCGATGTGATGCCAGAGAGACTTGCCCTGATATCCCTGCTCGGCGAGTCGGAAGAATGCCTCAATAACAGCAACCGGGGATGGCAGAAAAATCGGATTGATGAGCGCAGGCCAGATCCCGGAACCCGTTATGGCCGTCCAAATCGCCAGGAGCACGAAGAACGTGCTTGCTGTCAGCCAGCGATCGCGGGTCGTTGCGCGGCGCTCGCGCTTGACCTCGTCCACGACTTCGCCGCCCTCGTAAATCCGGTCTTGAAGGCTCATAAGCCTGCCTCCAGCCGCTCTGCAATTTTCGCCTCGGATCGTAACAATCCGAATATTTCTCGCTTGGCATCAACAAACTCCGGTGATGCAGAGACGAGTGCATCGTCGCTTTCGGAGAACCGCGAGCGAAATGCCGCTTTGGCTCTGCCCGGCCGCGCCGACATGACGACGATGTGCGTCGCGAGAAAGAGGGCCTCTTCGATGGAGTGTGTGATCCAAAGTATCGTCTTGCCCGTCCGGCGCCAGACGCTGCGGATCTCCTCCTGCAGCAATTCGCGTGTCTGCTGGTCGAGCGCGGCGAATGGCTCGTCCATGAGAAGGATCTCCGGGTCGTTCGCCAGAGCGCGGGCAATCCCGACCCTCTGCTGCATCCCCCCAGAGAGTTGATAGGGATATTTTTTGGCAAATGACGAAAGCCCGACGATCTCGAGCAGCGTCATCGCCGTCTCACGCGTTGCTGCGGCAGCGACGCCTCGCGAACGCGGTCCGAACGCAACGTTCTCGAGAACAGTAAGCCAATTGAACAACGCCCCCTGCTGAAAGACGACACCGCGCTCCGCGCCTGGCCCCGAAATTGCGCGCCCATCCAGAAGCGCAACCCCAGACGTCGGCCGCTCGAAACCCGCGATGATGTTCAGCAGCGTGGACTTCCCACACCCTGAGGGACCGACGATGGCAAGAAAGTCCCCGCTTTTCAGATAAATGTCTGTCGGCGCGAGCGCTTGGACCGCCTCGGCACCGGAACCGAACGCCTTAGTAAGCCCCTGGACGACCAGTTTGGCTCCCTCGCGTCGGCTTGGCGTGTCGAGTTCAATCCGTTCGAACATCATCACCGCTTCCCTGCTCCGACCAGCCGCCGCCACGAGAAGCGGGACTGCGCCGCGAGGCAGCAATCCCGCAATTCCTCCGCAGCCTCAAACCATCTTCGCAACGAACGTACTGTCCACAAATTTTGAGAAGTCGGCCGGCAGGCTGTCCAGTTGTCCCGTCGACTGAAGGAAGTCGGCGGTGACCTGAATTGCCTTGAGAATGCCGGTATCCTTTGCACCCGGCATGCCCATCCACGCATCGGTCAGCATCTCCTTCGGGGAGATCGTATGCGTCGTGCGTGCCATCATGAGCACCGTCTCCCGCGGGATCTGCAGGAACGGCGCCATCACATCTGCGACCTGCTCGGGCTGCTCGCGATAAACGGTGTTTATGCGGTTGATTTCCTTCAAGTAGGCAAGCACCAAGTCAGGATGCTTCTCCTTGAATTCGTTCCGGCACAAGAGACCGTCGAAGACGAGAGTGCCGGATGCAGCGAGGTCGCCCGTCTTGAAGATGATCGTGCCTCCATCCTCTTCAATTTTGCCCAGCACCGGGTACCAAATATAGGCGGCATCGATCTCCTTGCGCTGCCACGTCGGGATCAGGGCATCGGGCCTCAGGTTGACGAGCGTGACATCGGATGCCGTCAGGCCGACAGTCTTGAGCGCGGACAGGAGTGCAAAGTGGACGGAGGTGTTGAACGGGCAGCCGATCTTCTTGCCCTTGAGATCCTTGAGCTCCTTGATGCCGCTGTCATTACGCACGACAAGGCACTCGCTGTCCTTGACCACCTTGTGCATGTAGACCATCGTGACCGGCATGCCCTTGGCCATGCCAACGATCATCGCGCTCGAGCCGATGTTGCAGAGATCCATGCTGTTGCCAGCCATGGCCGTCAGGATCTGCGGTCCAGCGGTGACGCTGATGAAGTTCACGTCGACATTGTCGCCGAGCGCCTTCTTCATCGATCCGGTGGCTCTCGCGAAGTTCTGCTGATTTGCCGAAGAAAAGTGGCCCAGCATCACCTTTGCTTGCTGGGCGCGCGCAGCGATCGGGAAACCAAGCGTGCCCGCCACGAACGTGGCAAACCCGAGGTTCGCTCCAAGGAGCGCAATCTCTCGCCGCGAGAATATTTTCCTGTCGGTCATACTCAAATCCTCCCTGTTCATTGAAGTCGCGTTGTCCGTTGCAGATTCTGGTTCGCAACCTTCATGCCTGATCACGATTGGTGAGCGATCTCCTTTTCGTGCTCGAGCGTCGCGGCGGGAATTGTCCCGCCCAGGCATCTGAGATCCTGTTCGATCAACATCGCGGTGGACTTGAGCGCCGGGACGACTCGCGCAACCCAATCCCTGGTCGTGCAGAATGCAGGGGCAGCAACGCATAGCGCGGCAACTACGCGACCATCGGACCCGATAACGGGCACCGATGCTCCCCCCACTTCCTCTCGCCAAGCGCCACGGCAGAATGCGTAACCCCGGCCACGGATGCGCTTCAGTTCAGCGAGCAGCTCGTCCCGTGAGCCGAGCGTTGTCTCCGTGAATTTCGGAAGGCTCTCCGGAAGAAGTCGCGAGACCACGTCGTCGCTTGTCGCCGAGAAGTAGGCGAGCCCGGAGGACACGCAGTGCGCGGGTGTCCTGTCGCCGATATTGTTATGCACACGCACTGCCCGAGGGCTCTCGACCAGTTGGATGCAAACCATCTCGCAACCGTCCAGAACCCCGAGCGATACGCCGTCGGAGATCTCCTGAACGAGTTGCATCATATGCGGCTCGGCAATCCGAGCCAGCCCCATCGGCGCGGCAACGGAGCCGACCTCCCACGCCTTGATACCGATGGAATAGCCCTGATCCGCGATGCGCCTCACAAAGCCCCGCTGCTGCAGCGTGGCCAGCAATTGATGGACGCTGGACTTCGACATCCCGATGGCGGCCGCAATTTCGGTCAGGCCCATCGGCCGCCTTGCCTGCGCAATGCATTCGATGACGTCGAGCCCGCTGTTGAGGCTCGAACGCGGCTTGTTCGGTTTTGTCGAACGTAGATTTGTCATTGACGAACGTTAGGCGGCGGTGCGAAGCACTGTCAAGGCTGACGATCGGGAGAAAACTGATGCGGATGAAATTCCCGGAGCGGGGGCGTTCATTCGAGGACGTCCTCGGTGAACTGAGGGGCTTCAAAGCTGGTGATTGCGACTGGCAGCGTGGGCGCACACCGCTTTACGTATTCAAGGCTTCGGAGGAAGTTTACGAAGTTGGTCGCGCAGCCTTCTTCGAGTATTTCAACGAGAACGCGCTTGGCGCGCGCCGGGCCTTTCCAAGCGTCAAGCGCATGGAGGAAGAAGTCGTTGCCATGGCGCTCGACCTGTTCCGCGCGCCGGAAGATGCCCAGGGTTTCATGACAACGGGCGGCACCGAAAGCATCATCCATGCCGTTCAGACATGCCGAGACTGGAACCGGGTCAAACGCAAGGAGGCTCACCACCGCGGCAACATCGTCGCCCCGCGCTCCGCACATCCAGCATTCGATAAAGCAGCCCGCCTGATGGACCTCGAGGTGCGCCGCGCGCCGGTTGGCTCCGATTTTCGTGCGGATATCGCAGCACTCGAGCAACTCATCGATGCCGACACGATCATGATTGTCGGATCGGCTCCTTGCTTCCCCTACGGCGTCATCGATCCCATCGCCGAGATGGGCGCACTCGCAGAGCGTCGGGACCTATGGCTGCACGTCGATTCCTGCGTTGGCGGCTATATCGCACCATTCGCCCGGATGATCGGACGCAACATTCCCGATTTCGACTTCAGCCTTTCAGGCGTCACGTCACTTTCCGCCGATCTGCACAAATTCGGCTTCTGTCCGAAGCCAGCATCCACCGTATTCTATCGCTCGCAGGACAAAGCTGCCCACCACCATTTCGACTTCGAGGATTGGCCGAACGGACGCTTTCTCACGAGCACAATTGTCGGCACCCGCCCCGCCGGCGGAATAGCAGCGGCCTGGGCAATCTTCAATTATCTCGGCATCGAGGGCTATAAGACGATCGCTTCCGAACTGATGTCGTTCATCGATGCATACAAGGCCGGCGTTTCGGAGATCGGCGGTTTGAAAGTCCTTGGCGATCCGCACCTGTCGATCGTTGCATTCGGGTCGGACGAGATCGATGTCTTCCGCGTGGCCGAGGTCATGGCCGACAAGGGTTGGCTGCCCGGACTTGTCCGCGAGCCGAAAGCGATCCACCGGATGATGTCCATGGTCCATTCCGCGGCGAAGGACGACTACCTGAACGATCTTCGCGAGGCCGTGGATGCCGTGCGCAAGTCCCAGCCGCAAGATGCCGCTATCGATGCACGATACTGAAGGAGCGCAGCGGCAGCAGGTGACGAAAACAAGCTAAGCCGCCACAGGGCAGCGCTTTATTCGCGACTGACCGCTCTACCATGCGCACACGGGAAGCGGACTCGCGTACGCAACCCACGTCTGCGGGCGCCCCTCGCGCCCGTGGCGCCAATTCGGCGCGGTAATCGCCCTCCACTCCTCGTAGGCTTAAACACGGATTATGATAGTGGTTACAGCACCACGATCTGGCCCGGACGGCCGATCCGCATACCGCACCTGACCTACTCCGATGCGTTCAGCGCACCGGCATCCTCTCCCCGATCCAGAACATCCACCCGCTCTCATTTTTTCACCACGCGCCGCGAGCGAGGACCGCGCTGAGGTCGACGGGCTGGGGCTCCTCACGGTCGAGGCTCAAGCTGTCCTCCATTTCTTGCAGATGTCGCCGCATCTGCTCCTGTGCGCCACGAACATCCCCATTTTTGAGTTGCTCCAGAATGCGGTGGTGGTCGTTGCAGCGGCAGGCTGACCGCTTGGATTTCTCGTAGACCGCGATGG
>JAEZHL010000208.1 GCA_023416575.1 Pseudomonadota bacterium | reverse complement strand
AGTTGGAATTCCAGCCTCGAGGGCAAACCTCAGATCACGCCGAACACGATCGCTGCGAGGAATCCGAACGACATGATTGCAGCCAGCACGTTCAGTCTTGTCCTCAGTTCCATCGTTGCCTCCTTTGCCGGACGATCCAGCGGTTGGCAGCGCAGGCAGCGCCTGTGCGATTGGCCGGAGTCTAAAGGACAGCCTCAGCCCGGGACAAGGGAAAAAACATGTTGCGCCGCAATCGAACTGCGGTTTCCCTTAGGTTCCGGCCCCTGATCATCTCATCAGGGTAGAGCTGCCACAGTGGTACCCAACAATCACTCCATGGCTTGACTTGGGTAGCAGGCAAGAACGCATCATGTAACCTAAAGTTCCAATCCAGTTTCGCTTCAATCTTTGCTCGGAGCGGGCAAGAACATTCTGGAACACTTGGGAGTAACAAAAGGCCCTCTCGGCCCGGCGCAGGCTGCGCTTTGACGGGCAAATCTGCAACAGGTCTGTGCGGCGTACGTCGGGCTGGTCCGGCGATCGCGGTTGCGGTGAGGGGAGCGGGCGACGTCTTCTGATTCGCGATGGCGGAGGAAATGACTATGCAATTCGAAGCGCTCGTTCTGACGAAAGGACCCGAGGGGCAGCGTGCCGACTGGAGCTCATTGTCCGAGGCGGATCTGATGCTGGGCGATGTCCTGGTGCGCGTCAGTCATTCCACCATCAACTACAAGGACGGCTTGGCGGTGACCGGCAAGGCGCCGGTCGTGCGCCGGTGGCCTATGATTCCGGGGATCGACTGCGCCGGCACGGTCGAGAGCTCAACCCACCCGGACTTCAAGCCGGGGCAGGACGTCATTCTTAACGGCTGGGGTGTCGGTGAGACGCATTTTGGCGGCTATGCGCAGTACGCCCGCGTCAGCGGCGACTGGCTGATCGACCGGCCCTCGGCGTTCTCGGCCGCCCAGGCGATGGCGATCGGGACGGCAGGGTTCACGGCCATGCTGGCCGTCATGGCACTGGAGGACCACGGGATCGTGCCGGACCGCGGGCCAGTGCTCGTCACCGGCGCTGCGGGTGGGGTTGGCAGCGTCGCCATCAGCCTGCTGGCGCGGCTCGGATACCATGTCATCGCGTCGACGGGCCGGCGCGAGGAGGAAGGCTTCCTCAAGGATCTCGGTGCTGCCGAGATCATGGATCGCGCGGAGCTGTCCGGGCCCGCGAAGCCGCTCGGCCGCGAACGCTGGGCCGGAGCCATCGACGTCGTGGGCAGCCATACGCTGGCCAACGTGCTCAGCATGACGCGCTATGGCGGCGCGGTTGCCGCGTGTGGACTGGCACAGGGGCTCGACCTGCCCGGCAGTGTCGCGCCGATGATCCTACGTGGCGTCACGCTCGCCGGCATCGACAGCGTCATGTGCCCTAAGCCGCGTCGCACCGCTGCGTGGCAGCGCCTTGCCCGTGATCTCGACCGGGATCGGCTCGATGCGCTCGGCGAAACGCGCCCACTGACCGATGTTCTGGACCTGGCGCCGCAGATCCTGGCCGGCAAGATCCGGGGGCGCGTCGTGTTGGAGGTCGCATAGGGGCCGAGGGCAGACACAGCGTCAGCTTGCCCGCCCGGGCTTGCAATGGCGGGAGGCTGTCGCATATTTGAGCTACCGAGGCGCCGGGGCGCGACCGGGTTGCGGCCGGCTGGGAAACACGATGTCACTTGCAGATATTCGATCCGATTTCGCCCTGCTCGACGACTGGGAGGACCGCTTCCGGTACGTCATCGAGCTTGGCCGCGCGCTGCCGCCCCTCGACGACGCGGCACGGACGGATGCCAACAAGGTGCGCGGCTGCGCCAGCCAGGTGTGGCTGGCCACTGACATCGTCGCGCCTTCCGATTCTTCGACGGCGCCGCGGCTGCGCTTCCGCGGCGACAGCGACGCGCACATCGTGCGGGGGCTGATCGCGATCCTGTTGGCGCTCTATCAGAACATGACGCCGGATGAGATCCTGGCCGCCGATGCGCGGGGAGTTCTTGCCGACCTTGGGCTCCATGAGCATCTGACACCACAGCGCTCCAACGGCTTTGCTGCCATGGTCGAGCGCATCCGGGCCGATGCTCGCGCCGTCGGGGAAGGCGCGCCGCGCGCCAACTGAGATCCGGTTACGGCCCGATAAAGATCAACGGCGGACCCGCCTGCGGGTCGGCTCGACCTGGTCGGCCTGCCCCGGCTCGGCTGTCCCGCTGCCACCCCGGCCGCGCCCCTGCGATACGGTGGTGACCGGCTTGGCGCACCCCGTCAGCCAGACGTCGAAGACCGGATGCTCGACCGCGTTGAGGCCGGGGCTTTCCGCGAACATCCAGCCCGTGAAAATCCGCTCCTCGTCGCCGTCGAGCTGCACTTCCTCGACCTCGACGAAGGTGGTGGTTTTCGGAGGCTCGGTGGGCGGCCGCGAATAGCACACGCGCGGTGTCACCTTGAGCGAGCCGAATCGGACGGTTTCGTTGAGGGGCACCTCGAGACGGCTGATCCGCGCCGTCACTTTGTCCAGTGCCGCGAAGACGGCGACCTCGTTCTCCATCCTCTCGGCGAGCGCCGGAAGCGCCGTCATGCCGAGCGCGAGCAGAGGCGCGAGGGCAACAGCCGCGAGCTTTGCGGGAGCCGGCAGCTGCTGGCGATGTAAGCTTTCCATGCGTCTCATCGGGCCGTGATCACTGGGTCGAATCCGGACCAGCAGGGCCGGCAATGATGACCGCACGATGACCGTCGTCCTACTGCGGCCGCCATGCCTTGTAGTCGCCGGTCGCTTTCGGGCGCCGGTCCGCGCCGACGATCGAGCCGGACGGACGATAGGCCTCGGGCGTACCGGTCATGTTCATCCGAGGCGGCTTCTGCCAGGGCCTCTTCTGATAGCTCTCCTGAGTGGGCGGCGTGTCGACGGTGTAGTGGAGCCAACTATACCACGCCGGCGGCACCTGGGTCGGCTCCGACATCTTGCGGTAAACGACCCAGCGGCGCGGCTTGCCCGTGGGGCCGGCTCCGGTCTTCTGCACATAATAGCGGCTGCCGAACTCGTCCTCGCCGACGAACTGGCCCTCTCTCCAGATGGCGAGGCGCGTGCCCCACGTGTTGCCACTCCACCAGCTGAAGATCTCTTTCAGCATGCCCATGTCAGCTTGCCCGTGAGTTGCTGCCCAAGCGTGGCTTCGCCCGCCACAGTTCTCGATATGGGCAATTAACGCACGGCCCATGGCGTGTCCAGTCGGCCGAACGGCGCGGCAGATCGGCAACAGGCGTGATGCAGAATCGGCATGGCAGATTTGCACCGGCGAGGAAGATTTGCCGCGCCGACGCGAAGAGGCAGTTCGACGCTCATTCCTCTTGACCTCGCTCCAGGTCCCGCAGCTTGGCGGTTTGAGCGGGGCGACGGTGGCCCCCGAGTGGGCTTGGCTCACCGGTTATCCTCATCTCCTCCACAGGCTCACTACATCTGGTGTCTCTTGCATCTACGCCCTACGAGATCGTGACGAAACGGTCGAATCGTGCGAGGTTCCAGTCATCGATCGTGTCCAAAAGTTGCCCGCTCCTCCAGAGCGGGTGGGGTCTGTCGGCCCGCTCCGGAGTCTCACAGGGCGGGCCATTCCATTTTTGTGGCGAGTTCGACGTCTGCCGGACGACGGGGGAGTTTTGGGTTCGGTGGAACGAGTCGGCGTGCCCCGACAACCTCGGAGTTGCGTTCAGTGAAGCTTGAGTAGGTACGCCCGGGAAAACCGGGTGTCAGCAGTCGGCGGAGGGGCCGGCTGTTGAGGAGAGAGCCGCGCCGCACAGTCTCGCGTAGGGCGCTGGAGAAGAAACGAATCCGCCGCGCGGTCCTGAGACGATCGCAGAGGCACCGAGATTGATGAGCGGGGGCTTAGACGAATGAAGATCACGCGGCGATTCACGCAAGCCGGCAGGTCACCCTACGAGTCCATTCCTTTCCGTCGCACCACCAGCGAGATCAAGAACCCGGATGGGTCCATCGTATTCCGCCTCGAAGGTTTCATGGTGCCGCAGCACTGGAGCCAGGTGGCGGCCGATATCCTGGCGCAGAAGTACTTCCGCAAGGCCGGCGTTCCGAAGCGGCTGAAGCGCGTGGAGGAGACGCAGATCCCCTCCTGGCTGTGGCGCTCGGTTCCCGACGAGACCGCGCTGGCCGAGCTCGGCCCTGACGAGCGCACCGAAGGCGAGACCGATGCCCGGCAGGTCTTCGACCGGCTCGCCGGCACCTGGACCTACTGGGGCTGGAAGGGCGGCTATTTCACCACGGAGGACGATGTGCGCGCCTTCTTCGACGAGCACCGCTACATGCTCGCCATGCAGATGGGTGCGCCGAACAGCCCGCAGTGGTTCAACACGGGCCTGCATTGGGCGTACGGCATCGATGGGCCGGGCCAGGGCCACTACTACGTCGACCACGTGACCGGGCAGCTGACGCAGTCTGCCTCCGCCTATGAGCATCCGCAGCCGCACGCCTGCTTCATCCAGTCGATCGAGGACGATCTCGTCAACGAGAACGGGATCATGGACCTCTGGGTGCGCGAAGCGCGGCTGTTCAAGTACGGCTCAGGCACGGGCAGCAACTTCTCGAAGCTGCGCTCCGCCAACGAGAAGCTGTCCGGCGGCGGACGCTCCTCCGGCCTCATGAGCTTCCTCAAGATCGGCGATCGCGCGGCCGGCGCCATCAAGTCCGGCGGGACGACCCGGCGCGCCGCCAAGATGGTGGTGGTCGACGCCGATCACCCGGACATTGAGGAATACATCAACTGGAAGGTGCGTGAGGAGCAGAAGGTCGCCGCTCTCGTCACCGGCTCAAAGATCTGCCAGAAGCGGCTCAAGGCCGTGATGAAGGCCTGCGTCAACTGCGAGGCCGAGGGCGATGCCTGCTTTGATCCGGGCAAGAACCCGGCGCTGAAGCGCGCCATCAAGGAAGCGCGCCGCGACCAGGTTCCGGGCAGCTACATCGCGCGGGTCATCCAGTTCGCGCGGCAGGGCTTCAAGGAAATCCAGTTCGACACCTACGACACCGACTGGGACAGCGAGGCCTACCTCACCGTCTCCGGGCAGAACTCCAACAACTCGGTGCGCGTGACGGACGATTTCCTGCGTGCCGTCGAGGAGGGGAAGGACTGGCACCTGAGCGCGCGGACCACGGGCAAGGTCGTGAAGACGATCAAGGCGCGTGATCTGTGGGATCAGATCGGCCATGCCGCCTGGGCCTCTGCCGATCCGGGCATCCAGTTCCACACGACCATCAACGACTGGCACACCTGCCCGCAGTCGGGGCCGATCCGCGCGTCCAATCCGTGCTCGGAATACATGTTCCTCGACGACACGGCCTGCAACTTGGCGTCGCTGAACCTGATGATGTTCCGGCGATCTGCAGAGGGCGATGCGCAGTCGGGTAACCGGCGGGCTGCCCTGTTCGACACGGAAGCCTTCGAGCACGCCTGCCGGTTGTGGACCGTCGTGCTCGAGATCTCGGTGCTGATGGCGCAGTTCCCGAGCCGGCAGATCGCCGAGCTCTCCTATCGTTACCGCACGCTCGGCCTCGGCTTCGCCAACATCGGCGGCCTGCTGATGGCCTCCGGCATCCCCTATGACTCGGCAGAAGCGCGGTCGATCTGCGGCGCCATTTCTGCGGTGATGACGGGCGTCGCCTATGCGACGTCGGCCGAGATGGCGAGTGAGCTCGGGCCGTTCCCGGGCTACTTCGATAACGCCGATGACATGCTGCGTGTCATCCGCAATCACCGTCATGCGGCCTATGGCGAGATGGACGGATACGAGCGGCTCTCCACGCCGCCGGTGCCGCTCGACATCGAGTCATGCCCGGACAAGCGGCTGATCGACGCCGCCGCACGCGCCTGGGATCGCGCCCTGGAGCTGGGTGAGCTGCACGGCTACCGCAACGCGCAGGCGACCGTGATCGCGCCGACCGGCACGATCGGGCTCGTCATGGATTGCGATACGACCGGTATCGAGCCGGACTTCGCGCTCGTGAAGTTCAAGAAGCTGGCCGGCGGCGGCTACTTCAAGATCATCAACCAAGCCGTGCCGCAGGCGCTCCGCGTCCTCGGCTACCGTGAGGCCGAGATCGCCGAGATCGAGGCCTATGCTGTCGGCCACGGCTCGCTGCGGCAGGCGCCGGCGGTCAACCATGCAAGCCTGAAGGCCAAGGGCTTCACGGACGAAGCGCTGAAGAAGGTCGAGGATACGCTGGCGACTGCGTTCGACATCAAGTTCGTGTTCAACCGCTGGACGCTCGGCGAGAAGTTCCTGACCGGTGCGCTCAAGGTGCCGGCGTCGAAGCTCGACGATCCGGGCTTCGATCTGCTGACGCACCTCGGCTTCTCGAAGAAGGACATCGAGGCCGCCAACGAGCACGTCTGCGGATCGATGACGCTGGAAGGCGCGCCGCATCTGAAGGCGGAGCATCTGCCGGTCTTCGATTGCGCCAACCCGTGCGGCCGCCGCGGCAAGCGGTTCCTGTCGGTTGAGAGCCACATCCGGATGATGGCGGCCGCGCAGCCGTTCATCTCCGGCGCGATCTCGAAGACCATCAACATGCCGAACGACGCGACGGTGGAGGATTGCAAGCAGTCCTACATGCTGTCGTGGCGCCTGGCGCTGAAGGCCAATGCGCTCTATCGGGACGGCTCCAAGCTGTCACAGCCCCTCAATGCTCAGATCCTCGGCGATGATGCCGACGAGCAGGAGGACGTTGCCGAGCAGCTTACGGGCGACAAGCCGATGGCGGCGCGCGCCGAGGTGGCCGCTGAGCGGATCGTGGAGCGTATCATCGAGCGTGCCCGCCAGCGCGAGAAGCTGCCCAACCGGCGCAAGAGCTACATCCAGAAAGCGACGGTCGGCGGCCACAAAGTCTACCTTCACACCGGCGAGTACGAGGACGGGCGGCTCGGCGAGATCTTCATCGACATGCACAAGGAAGGCGCCGCCTTCCGGTCGCTGATGAATAACTTCGCCATCGCCGTCAGCCTTGGGTTGCAGTACGGCGTTCCGCTGGAGGAGTACGTGGACGCCTTCACGTTCACGCGCTTCGAGCCGGCCGGGTTGGTGCAGGGCAACGAGACGATCAAGAACGCCACCTCGATCCTCGACTACATCTTCCGCGAGCTGGCCGTCTCCTATCTCGGGCGCAACGATCTCGCCCACGTTGACCCGGCCGAGATCGTCGGTGCGACGGCGCTGGGCTCGTCGGACGAGGACCTGGAGGAGGGCGACGAGCCTCCGGCACTGCCGGCGACGAAGTTCGTCAGCCGGGGTCTGGTGCGGGGCGGTGTCGTCGGCCGTCTGGTACCGCGCGCGGATGCCGGAACGATCGCCGTGACCAGTCTGCATGGTGACGCCCACGCGAGCAGTGTCAGCGCAACGGCCCTTCACGCGCACCACGCGACGGAGCTGACCGCGACTCATTCGGAGACGGCGGGTGCCCTGGCGCTCAAGCCGCGCTCGGATGCCGATCTCGCGGCCCAGGCCCGCATCCGGGGCTACGAGGGCGAATCCTGCCGCGAATGCGGCAACTTCACCCTCGTGCGCAACGGCACCTGCCTCAAGTGCGA
>JAEZHL010000336.1 GCA_023416575.1 Pseudomonadota bacterium | reverse complement strand
GGTTGGGCATGAGCGCTATGCGCGAGCCCTCGCCGCGTTCCCACAGCCGCACGTTAACCTTGCCCTGCGCCTCGGCCTCCTTGAGGAAGGTATAGTTATCGAAACGGATGTAGCGCGCCTGCAGGTCAGCTTCGCCAGTTCCCGCCTGCGCCGCGACGAGCGAGCCGGACCCGATCGACACCATCACCTCATCCGCATACGGAAGCTGGCGGCCATTGGCATCGATCCGGTGAAAGTAGGGATTGCGCTTGAACGTAAACCGGCTGCTCGGCGGCGCGGTGCTGTTGCACCAGGCATCGAGGCAAGGAAGCTCAGGATTCTCGGGCCGATACATGCGCGACTTGCGCTCGTGCAACGCGCTCCATTTTCGCACACGGTTAGCCTTGACGAGCTCCTCGAGCTCCGCTGGCTTCGCGTATTTGGCGTGAAACTGTTTGAGGTAATGGCTCGGCGCATAGATGTAGAGAGGCAGGGCGCCGGCGAGCGCGGGCAGAAAAGCCGGGTTCGGGGCATCCCACGTATAGCGAACCGTCAACGCGTCCAGGATCTCGAACTGCGGTGGCTTGCCCTCGACCAGCATTTCCGTCGGCGGTCCGGTGAGCCAGAGATTACGGTCGTTGACCATATCCTCCCAAAAATAACGAAAGTCCTCCGCTGTGAACGGATGCCCATCCGACCAACGGTGTCCCGGCCTGATCCGCAGCGTGAAGATGCGGCCTTCGCTGACCTCCAGATTTTCGAGGATATCGGGCTTGAGGTTCAGGTTCTCGTCGTATCCGACCAGCCGCGCATAACCGTAGACAACGACCATCCGGAGGTCCTTCTGGTCCGCCATCAGCATCCGCAGCCGGCCGCCATGCTGGCCGGGTTCGCGCCCCATGCTCGCCAGATCGATAATGCGCGGCTTTTCGGGGATGCGCGCGCCAACGGGCGGCAGCTCGCCCGCTTCGACCGCGCCTTTCAGGTACGGCGTTTCGATCAGATCGAGCGCGGTCGCCGGCAGGACGTAGATCGCCGCCACAGCCACGATGAATAGCGGCGCCCAAATGGCCGCGTGCATCACCCGGCTTATGATGCGCGCCCCGAGCCCCTTCCACCTGACGCTCATACTGCGCTGGCCTCTTCCTCGATGAGGTCGCGGGCATCCACGTTCGGATTGGCCAAGACCCTATGGCCGTCACCGAGGTCGAGGTAAGTGAGCCGAGCCCCGTCATGTCGGAACTGCGGTGCCCAATTCGCCTCGTCCGAAGCGCCGCCGAGATTGACGAGCTTGAAGTCGAGCGGCCGGTCGAGATCAGGGAATGGAACGGCTCGCAACAGTGCGCGCGTATACGTATGAACCGGCTTTCGGAACAGAACATGGCGGGGCGCAATCTCGACAAGTCGCCCGCGCGCCATCACGGCGATGCGATCGGCCATGTAATCGACGACGGCGAGATTATGCGAAATGAACAGATAGGTGAGCCCCAACTCGCTCTTCAGATCCTTCAGCAGATTGAGGATCTGCGCCTGCACCGAAACATCGAGTGCGGAGACCGGCTCATCGAGAATCAGCATATCCGGATTGAGCGCCAACGCCCGGGCAATGCCGATCCTCTGTCGTTGTCCGCCGGAGAAACTGTGCGGATAGCGGTTGAGAAAGCGCGGATCGAGCCCCACGGCCTGCATCAGCTCGACACAGCGTTCCACCTGCTCGCGCCCCGTGTCGCGCCCGTGGATCTGAAGCGGCTCGCGGATGATGTTGAGCACGGTCATGCGGGGTGACAACGAGCTTACCGGGTCCTGAAACACCATCTGAATGCGCGGCCGAAACGCCTTCAAAGCCGCGCCTTCGAGCTTCAGGATATCGACATCGCGATCGGAGTCGGAAAATGTGATAGACCCTGCATCCGGGGTTAGTGCCCGCATGAGAATCTTGCTCAGCGTCGTCTTACCGCAACCGGATTCTCCGACGAGACCGAGGCATTCACCGCCTTTCACGTCGAAGCTGACATCGTCGACGACCGCCGGCATCGTCTCCGGCTGCGCGAACCAGCCTCCCTTACGGGTGCCGAAACATTTCCGCAGATTGCGCGCCGCGAGCAAGGGAGCGTCACTGCGGACCCGCAGATCTGGCTTTTTCCCAGCTGCTGTTGCAGAAACCGGTTTTGCTGCTGGTTTCCCCTTGCCGATATCGCGCAACGAGACCAGGCGCTCGCCCGGCCGCATGTCGAAGTGCGGAACTGCCTTGAGCAGCGCCTTGAGATAGGGGTGCGTGGGGTTGCGGAAAATTGCATCCGCCGGCCCTGCCTCCATGATCTCGCCATGGTAAACGACGACGACCTCGTCCGCCATATTGGCGACCACGCCCAGATCGTGGGTGATGAGCAGCATGCCCATATTGAGCTTCTGCTGCAGCTCCTTGAGAAGGCTGAGAACCTGAGCCTGAATGGTGACATCGAGGGCAGTCGTGGGCTCGTCGGCGATCAGGAGCGCGGGCCGGCAGATCAGGGCCATGGCGATCATGGCCCGCTGGCGCAATCCGCCCGACAGCTCGAACGGATACATGTCGAACGCCCGCTTCGGATTCGGAAAACCGACCAGCGCCAGCATTTCCTCGCTGCGACGGCGCGCCTCCCGCCTATTGACGGGCATATGCGTGGTGAGCGCTTCGGAAATCTGGTTCCCGATCGTGTGGAGCGGCGCCAAAGAGGTCATCGGCTCCTGAAAGATCATCGACATGCTGGTGCCGCGAAGCCCACGAAGCTGCGGACCATCAGGGTCGAGCGCGGCGATATCCGCCGGCTTCCCACCAGTGCCAGGATCGAGCAGTATGCGACCATTCGTGACGGAGCCGACCGGAGGCAGGATGCCCATCACGGCCTGTGCAATCACCGACTTGCCGGAGCCGGATTCCCCCACGAGAGCCACGACGCTGCCACGCCGCACACGGAAGCTTACGCCCTTCACGACCTCGTGCTGAATGCCATGCATCCCAAACGAGATTTTCAGGTCTTCGATACGCAGCAGGTCACTCATACAGCTTGGCGATCGTTTCCGGGTCCAAAGTGCTGCAAATCCGGAGCATCGGATCCGGTATGAATGCAACGTCTCTAGGCCCTTGATTGCACCACGGCCGCGCGCCCTGCAGTCCAGTGTCGGTAGAGGCCCCTCGTGGGACCCCCGCTCACGAGGCCAGGGCAGGTCGGCCGTTGAAACTTCATGACGCCAATCGGACGCCCAGCAAGGCTATATATCCACTTACATTACAGTAATATGACACAAATCAACACCAGAAACAGTTGGTCACGCAGCACTTTACCTTGACCAGCAGTAAATACGCCAGCTCACGGCGTCTTCTACTTCCAGAAAGGAAATCGAGGCCCGGCCAAGCGCGAGCCCCGACGATTTGCCTATCTCAGAGCTTCACGCTGGCTTGTTGGCCGCGTCCTCCCGCTTACGTCGCTTGGCTGCGATCTTGTCCTGCATGGCCATCCACCCGATCATGGCGGGCAGGAACCACGGCCGTCCGTCATAGAACGGGACCGCGGCAGGCGGCCGGAAGTCGAGGGCAGAGTTTCCGTGCGAATCTCCGAGAATCTGCAGAGCCGCCTTGCGCCCCGCCCAATTGGCCCAGACGACACCCGATCCACAGTAGCCGGTCGCATAACGCACACCGTTGCGGGAGAAAATGCGGGGGACCATGTCGCGGTTCATGGCGACGTGCCCGAACCACGTATGCGTGATCTCGACCCCGTCGAGCTCGGGGAAGATGTCAGCCAGTGCCCGGCGCAGACTATCCGTCGGCCAGGCCGGATCGCCCGCGATTGAACCGTCGCGTCCTCCGAAGAGGATGCGCGTTCCGTCGGGAGACGGCCGATAGTAATAGTGCAGTTTGCGCGTTTCCGAGCACATCACGCCTTTCGGCATGAGCTGGCGCATCAGGTTGCCAGAAAGCGGCGCGGTGGCGATGATACGGCTGCGCACCGGAACCAGCCGGCGGCGGAGCCAGGGATCAACGGCGTCGGTATAGCCGTTGGTTCCTGTGATGACGTGGGTTGCGCGGACCTTCCCTCGTGACGTTTCCACCTCGAAGGCATCGCCTTCCGAGCGAATCCCAGTCACCGGCGTTTCCCCATGCACCTTGGCACCCGCGGCGAGCGCCAGCCGCAGGAGTTCACTGTGCAGCTTGGCGGGATGCAGGCCGCCGATATCCATCCGCATCACGCCGCCACGGTAGAAATCCGTTCCGAGAAACGCCCGCTGCTCGCTCCGCGGAACGGCATAAATTTCGATACCGAGCGACTTTCGCAGCGAGTCCGCCTCGCGGGCAAGCCCGTCGTAGTCCGCGGTATTGGACGCACCCGAAAATCGCCCGGTCATCGCGAAATCGCAGGCAATCCCCTCAGTCTCGATGAAATTCTGCAGATACTCGCGGGCAGCTTTCGCTTCGGCCTGGATCGCCAATGCGCGCGCTTCACCGAATTTGGCGACTAGTTCCCGATAACCCGGACGGAGGTTGCCACTTGCCATCCCGCCATTGCGGGTCGATGCGCCTTCACCGGGGCGCATGCGATCGAAGACCTGCACCGAACGGCCGGCCCGCGCGAGTGTCAATGCAGCGCTAAGGCCCGTATACCCGGCGCCGACGATAACGACGTCCGATTTCGCCTCCAACGGCTCTTTCGGCAGCGACCGCGGCGGAGCGTCGATCCACCAGAATGGCTCATTCTGCAGCACTTATTGTCCCCCGATGTGAACGGTGGCGAGAAGATTGCCGCACCGGAATGCCGTCGTCCAGATCACCACCCTGCGGCGGATATTCCCGCCAGAGGCAATTCGCCGGGAACAGAAACTCTTATGGCTGCGTTCCAAAACCACCCCCATCTTGCTTGTCGATGGGTCGATGAAACGCAAAAGGAGTAGACATCCGATGCGAACGCTCAAAATTGCAGCTCTTGCCGCTGCGTCCTTCGGTTTGGCGATGTCGGCACATGCTCAGACTCAGTCTCCGAGCCAGCAGCCAAGCCCTCAGGCGCAGCAAACGTGCCAGCAGATCTGGCAACAAGCGGATGCTCGTAACCAGGGGTTCGTGACGGGGCAGCAGGCTCAGCGGATGCATCAGGCCATGCAGACTGCACAGGGGCCTAGCACCGGCGGCATGGGCGGCGGCACCGCAGGCGGAGCCCCCAGCGGCGGCATGAGCGGCGGCACGGCAGGCGGTGCCCCGAAGAGTGGCACGAGTGAGCGCGTATCTCGCGAGGAGTTCATGGCCTCTTGCCAGCGTGACCCGCAGGCGTTCTCTCACCTGAGAAGCTAGTGAATTTCGACGGCGGGACTGGCCTAGTCCCGCCGTCGCTCCCGGCTGCGGTGAACTCAGCCGCAGCCGGCGACGGGGGCCCGATCCAGCACGATCGCGAAGAAGATCTCCTTGTCGAATTGATAGCGCCCTCGCTTCACCATCAACGGCGCGATAGCGACTGCTTCCAGCAA
>JAEZHL010000321.1 GCA_023416575.1 Pseudomonadota bacterium | reverse complement strand
CGGCTCGTTCGGCGCATCGGCACGACGGCCGATCCATACGAGCCCCTGCCGGTTGATGACCATGATGCCGACACAAGGTCTGTAAGACTGCTCGTCGTTGGATGTCATCGCGCGGCTCCTGCGTTGCTCTATTCGGGGACCGGGCACGAGGCTCGCCCTCGCTAAATCTCTGCCGATTCCCCGCACACTTTGGAAGCCCCGGGCGAAATCAGCGCGCCTGAGGCAACACACATGCGATCACGCGACGGTTAGCATTGCGCTCGGGCATCGACCCAAGCGCTGGCAATGCTCTATCCGAATTCGTGTGAATCTCGAGACTGCCGCTGTGATGGCCGGCGGTGAGCCGCCTTCTCAGCGTGTCGGAACCGGCTTTTCGCCCCGGTAGTCATAGAAGCCGCGCTGCGTCTTACGGCCGAGCCAGCCGGCTTCGACGTACTTCACAAGCAGCGGACACGGGCGGTACTTGGAATCGGCCAGCCCCTCGTAAAGGACCTGCATCACCGACAGGCATGTGTCGAGGCCGATGAAGTCTGCCAGCTCGAGCGGCCCCATCGGATGGTTGGCACCGAGCTTCATGGCCTTGTCGATGGCTTCGACGGTGCCGACACCCTCGTAGAGGGTGTACACGGCCTCATTGATCATCGGCAGCAGTATGCGGTTGACGATGAAGGCCGGGAAATCCTCCGAGACGGCCGTCGTCTTGCCGAGCGACTCCACGAACTCCCGCGATGTCGCGAACGTGTCGTCTTCGGTTGCTATGCCTCGGATCAACTCGACGAGTTGCATGACCGGCACGGGGTTCATGAAATGCATGCCGATGAAGCGCTCTGGCCGCTTCGTGGTCGAAGCCAGGCGGGTGATCGAGATCGAGGACGTATTGGAAGCGATGATCGCGCCGGGCTTCAGCTTCGGACAAAGGTCAGCGAAGATCTTCCGCTTGACGCTCTCCTCCTCGGTCGCGGCCTCGATGACCAGGTCGCAGTCACCCAGCGCCGCAAAATCCGGCGCATAGCTGATCCGCTTGATGGCAGTCCGCTTGTCCGCCTCGGTAATGAGGCCACGCCCGACCTGCCGCTCCATGTTGCGATCGATGTTGGCGAACGCGCGATCGACAGCCTCCTTGGCGATGTCGGTCATGGCTACGTCGTAGCCTGCGAGCGCAACCACGTGGGCAATGCCGCTGCCCATCTGGCCAGCGCCGATTACCCCAACTTTCCTGATGGTCACCGTACTTGCTCCTGGCGTTGACCGACTCGATTTCGCAGCAGCGTTCATTCCAACAGTCCTAGGCCTTGCAGCGAGGCGGGCTCAATAGCCCGCCTTCTGCAGCTCACTGTCGAGCTCCGGCAGCGCCTGGAACAGATCCGCGACGAGGCCGTAGTCCGCCACTTGGAAGATCGGCGCCTCGCCATCCTTGTTGATGGCGACGATCACCTTCGAATCCTTCATGCCCGCCAGGTGCTGGATGGCTCCCGAGATTCCGACGGCGATGTAGAGCTCGGGCGCAACCACCTTGCCGGTCTGGCCGACCTGCAAGTCATTGGGAGCGAAGCCGGCATCCACCGCGGCGCGACTGGCGCCCATGGCAGCGCCGAGCCGGTCGGCGACAGGCTCGATGTACTTCGTGAAGTTCTCTCCCGACTGCATGCCACGGCCGCCAGAGATGACGATCTTCGCGGCAGTAAGCTCGGGCCGGTCGGATTTGGCGATCTCGGCCCGCTCGAAGGTCGAGGCCCCTGCAGGCGCGGGCACGGAGATGGTCTCGATCGTCGCCGATCCGTTTTCTGCGGCCGCGGCGAAGGAGGCCGTGCGGACCGTGATCACCTTCTTGGCATCGAGGGCCTGGACGGTCTGGATGGCATTGCCGGCGTAGATCGGCCGCTCGAAGGTGTCGGGCGATACCACGGCCGTGATGTCGGAGATCTGCATGACATCGAGGCGCGCAGCCACCCGCGGCAGCACGTTCTTGCCCCGCGCCGTCGATGCGGCAACCAGGGCATCGTAGCCTGCCATGAGCGGCACGATGAGCGCCGTCATGTCCTCGGCCAGCTGATGGGCGAGATGCGGCGCATCCGCGACCAGCACCTTCGCGACGCCTTGCAACTTGGCCGCGGCTTCGGCTGCGGGGCGGCAGTTCGATCCGGCCACCAGGACATGGACGTCGCCGCCGAGAGCCACTGCCGCAGTGAGTGCCTTCGCAGTCGCCGGGTTCAGAGCGTCGTTCGTGTGCTCTGCAAGAACAAGTACCGGCATCAGATCACCCCTGCATCAGTCTTGAGAATTTGGACCAGCTCCGCCACGCTCGACACCTTGACCCCGGCCTTGCGGGCCGGCGGCTCGGCCGTCTTCACCACCTTCAGACGCGGCGCGATATCCACGCCGAGATCCGCGGCCTTCTTGACATCGAGAGGCTTCTTCTTGGCCTTCATGATGTTGGGCAGCGAGGCATAGCGTGGCTCGTTCAGCCGCAGGTCGGTCGTGACGATGGCAGGCAGATTGAGCTTCAGCGTCTCGAGGCCGCCGTCGACCTCGCGCGTCACCATGGCCGCGCCGTTCTCGATAACGATCTTGGAGGCGAAAGTCGCCTGCGGCCAGTCGAGCAGCGCCGCGAGCATCTGACCGGTCTGGTTGCAGTCGTCGTCGATTGCCTGCTTGCCGAGAATAACGAGGCCGGGCTGCTCGTCGGCGACAATGGCCTTCAGCAGCTTGGCGACCGCGAGCGGCTCGACGTTAGCGCCTTCTTCGGTTTCGATCAGGATGCCGCGATCAGCGCCCATGGCCAGTGCCGTCCGGATCGTCTCCTGCGACTTCGCCGGACCAACGGAAACCGCGATGACCTCGCTCGCGATTCCCTTTTCCTTCAACCTGATCGCCTCCTCGATGGCGATCTCATCGAAGGGGTTCATGGACATCTTCACGTTGCCAAGCTCGACCCCCGAGCCGTCCGGCTTGACCCGGATCTTGACGTTAAAGTCAACCACGCGCTTGACCGGCACGAGGATCTTCATTTCACGATCTCTCCCGAGCGTCCTTGAATTTGCATGTCATCTTTGCCAGTAGCCGAGCGGCTTCCGCAATGGGAGATTGCGGGACGACTTGTCTCAACTCCCAAACCCTCAGACGTGGGCAAACGTCCTTCGCACGTGCGAAAAGGCAGCGTATGCCCAGGTTTTAAGCAAGTCAATCATCCGCTTGACGACCGTAGCCGCACCGCGGAATCACCTTGCAGGGCCTGGCAGACCGCGATCGAACAACAGCACGCCGGGCCGCCGCATGAAGATCACGAGGATCGCGCCGGCAACCACCCCGCCGATGTGGGCCCACCAGGCAACCGGGCCGACTTCCGGGAGGAGAACCATCACGAACTGGGTGGCGATCCAGGCACCGAGCGCGAACGCGGCTGAGATGCGGAGCGGGATGAAGCGCAGCACCAGCACCCACACCTGAACGCGCGGGTGAAGCATCATATAGGCCGCAATCACGCCCGCCACGGCGCCGCTGGCACCGATCAGCGGCATGTTCGAGGTCGGCATCATCACCGCGTGCGCCAGACCGCCTGCGATCCCGCAGAGCAAGTAGAAGAGAAGAAAGCGGAAATGGCCGAGCGCGTCCTCGACATTGTCGCCAAACACCCAGAGAAAAAGCATGTTTCCGGCGAGGTGAAAGATGTCCCCGTGGAAGAACATGTAGGTCAATAGAGTGAGCCGGATGGGAACCGCGATCTCGCCGGTCGGCGAAAGCCCGGGCTCGATGGTGGTCGCGAACCCGAACAACTCGCGCGGGATCAGAGCAAAGCCGAGAATGACATCGGTTGGCATCCCGGTGACTTGCAGCGCGAAAATAACGACGTTCACCAGGATGAGCCCCACGGTGACCGCCTGAAATCGAATCGAGCGCAGCGGATTCTGGTCGTAGATCGGGATGAACACGCGCTCGCCCCCTGGGATTGCCAAGCGGGCTAGATTGCCCAGCCGGACGACGTTTTGTCTACCGGTTCTGTCCTGGAACCCAGAGAACGTCGCCGGCACCGCGGTCGTTCACGTAGCGGCTGGCGACGAAGAGCAGATCTGACAACCGGTTGACATATTGCAGCGCAGGATCTTCGACGGCTTCTTCCGGGTCGGCTGCCAAAGTGACCATCAGCCGTTCCGCCCGCCGGCAGATGGTGCGCGCCATGTGCAGCGCAGCGGCGGCAGGCGTCCCGCCCGGAAGCACGAACGACCGCAGGGGCTGCAACTCGCTGTTGAGCTCGTCGATGTCCGCCTCGAGCCGCTTCACTTGCTCGGCCGTGACCTGCAACCGCTCCCCGCGCCGGGGCCTGTCGGCAACAGGTGGCGAGCTCAATTCCGCGCCGAGATCGAACAGGTCATTCTGAACGCGGGCAAATTTGGCGTCGACCTCCGGGTGGCTGCCGGCGAGGTGCACTCGTGCCACGCCGATCGCAGCGTTCGTCTCGTCGATAGTGCCGTAGGCGGCCACCCGCACGCTGTCCTTGCGAACGCGCTGGCCGTTTCCGAGCCCGGTCGTGCCATCATCGCCAGTGCGCGTGTAGATTTTGTTCAGAACAACCATGCTACCTTGCCTGTCGATGCCGCTGCGGCCGAGGGTAACCACGCCCTGCTGCGGGTCAAGAAAGAGGCTACCGCACGAGGTAGACTGTCACCATGATGATGATGATCGCCAGGAATTGCAGGCCAACCCGCCAACGCATCAGTTTTTGGCTGACATTCGGATTCTTGCCGCGCATCATGTTCCCCAAGCCGAGCAACAGGATGCCCAGCACGGCCAGCGGGGCCAGGATCGTGAGATAATAGAGTAAGCCGTTCATGCGGTCGTGCTCCTGTGAGAGCAGGCTTGTCGGTCGGTCGGCTCTGCTCAACGGCCGAAAAGATACAACGGGCATGAAGGGCGAAGGTTCGCGATTGGTCGCACCACCCGCGTGTATTATGATACTGCACGCCGTAATCGAATGGTTGTAGAGGTTTCCTTTCGCCGAGGTTCGGGGCACCGCGATGCCCTGTCCGGCAAAGCTGAGGGGCGCGACAGGAAGCATGAGGGCTTCACGCCATCACGCGACATCGGCGATTCGGTTTGTTGGCGTAGGTCCGCGTGCGGCCGTTTGCCTCACCTTGGCCGCCAACCTCATGCTGACTGGGGCGGCGATGGGCCAGCAGTCGCTCAACAAAGAAGCGACGCAGAAGCTCAAGCAGGAGCGCGAGCGCCTTCAGCTCGTCGAGGATCGCGCCAAGTCGCTCAAGGCTGACGTTTCCAAGATCAACGAGGAGCGGGCGAAGCTCAACGAGCAGCTTCAGGAAGCCGCACGCAGCGTCCAGCGCAGCGAGGCGCAGCTGAGCTTCGTCGAAGCGCGCCGCGACGAGCTTGAAGCACAGCAGAAGCAGCACCAGGAAGAGCTGGCGAAGCGCCACGCGTCCATCAGCTCCCTTCTGGCCAGCATGCAGCGCATGGGCCGCAATCCGCCGCCGGTCATTATCACCCGGCGGGAGGACGCACTGGAAATGGTGCGCAGCGGCATGCTGCTGGCCCGCGCCGTTCCGGAGCTGCAGTCCCAGGTCCAGGACCTCGTCGAGCGTCTTCAGGAGCTCGATAATCTGTTCAAGAGAATTGCCGACGAGCGGTCCAAGATCATCTCCGAGACGCAGCGCCTGAAGGACGCGCAGACGCGCGTCGCCATGCTCATGGAGGAGAAGCGCCAGTCGCTCGCCACTCATCAGTCGGAGCTCGACGAGGTCCGCAGGGAAGCCGACCTCATCTCCAAATCTGTTGGCAACATCAGCGACTTGATCGCCGCCTTGGATCAGACGGTCGCTGAGAGGACCGGCCTCGGCAGCTACCAAAAGGAGCTGCCGAAGATGGAAGGCGCGGGTCAGGCCGCCATCGCCTTGCCTGGCACACCGCCCGATAGTCCCGGCGAGAAACCGCGGACAGACAAGGGCGCCCAGGTGGCGGTCGTCCTGACGCCTGGATCGGGACCCATGCTGGGACCTTCGGGCCGGATGAAGCCAGCGGTGCCGTTCCATCTCGCCAGGGGCAAGCTCCCCTCGCCAGCGCACGGCGCGACGATCGTGTCCTTCGGCGACCCGACTTCGAATGGCCGCAAATCAGAGGGCATGGTCATCCAGACGCGACACGGTGGCCAGATCACGTCACCGTGTGACGGCTGGATCGTTTTCGCTGGTGAATTTCGAAGTTACGGCCAGGTCTTGATTATTAACGCCGGAGGTGGATACCATGTATTACTTGCCGGACTTTCCCATATAGATGCTCAACTCGGCCAGTTTGTTTTGGCTGGCGAGCCGGTCGGGACTATGACTCTCGCCCCAAAGGGCAAGACGCAGGGCAATGCCCCGGTGCTTTACGTCGAGTTCCGCAAGGAAGGCCGCCCGATCGACCCCGCCCCGTGGTGGCACCAGGGGCAGCAGCAGAAGGTGCAGGGATAAGGCACAAAGGACATGCGCAAACCGGATTTTGCTTTCTGGACATTCCTGCTCATGGCTGGGCTCGCCGGCCTGACGACCATAGTGAATGTCAGCCAGACCTATTCGGCGACCTCGCCGAATTCTGAGATTTATCGCCAGCTCGACCTGTTCGGCGACGTGCTCGAGCGCGTGCGGTCGGACTACGTCGAGAAGCCCGATGACACGCAGCTCATCGAGTCGGCGATCAACGGCATGCTCGCCTCTCTCGACCCGCATTCCGCGTACCTGAGCCCCAAGCACTTCCGCGACATGCAAGTGCAGACCCGCGGCGAGTTCGGCGGTCTCGGCATCGAGGTGACGATGGAGAACGGCGTCGTGAAGGTCGTGTCGCCCATCGACGACACGCCGGCCTATCGGGCGGGGGTCCTGGCCAATGACCTCATCACGCACCTCGACAACGAGCAGATCGTCGGGCTCACCCTGGAGCAGGCGGTCGAGAAGATGCGCGGCCCGATCAACACGCCGATCACCCTCACGATCGTGCGCAAGGGGCGCGAGGAGCCGTTCGACGTCAAGATCACGCGCGATGTGATCCGCATCAACGCCGTCAAGGCGCGGCTCGAGGCGGATGATCAGGTTGCCTACGTCAAGGTCTCGACCTTCAACGAGCAGACGCACACCAACCTTGTGAAGTCGGTGGAAGCCCTGAAGAAGCAGGCGGGCAAGAAGCTCAAGGGCTACATCATCGACCTGCGCAACAACCCGGGTGGGCTCCTCGACCAGGCGATCGCCGTGTCCGACGACCTGCTGGACAAGGGCGCCATCGTGCTCACCAAGGGCCGCAACCTTGAAGAGACGCAGCGCAGCCAGGCTCGCGCCGGAGACATTACCGATGGAGCCAAGGTGGTCGTGCTGATCAATGGCGGCTCGGCATCGGCCTCCGAGATCGTCGCGGGCGCCATCCAGGACCACAAGCGTGGGACGGTGATCGGCACCCGGTCGTTCGGCAAGGGCTCGGTGCAGACCATCATTCCGCTCGGCAGCAACGGGGCTATCCGCCTGACCACGGCGCGCTACTACACGCCGTCGGGCCGCTCGATCCAGGCGCAGGGCATCGATCCGGACATCGTGGTCGAGCAGGAGCTGCCGCCCGAGTTGCAGGGCAAAGATGCTGCCAAGCCGCGTGGCGAGGCAAGCCTTCGCGGCCACCTCCGGCCGGAGAAGGAAGACAAGGAAGCCTCCGGGTCGTCGGCCTATGTGCCGAAGGAGCCCGCGCAGGACAAGCAGCTGCAATACGCGGTCTCGTTCCTGCTGGGTAAGGTTGCAGCCTCCACCGATGCCCCGGCCAACCCTGCCGAGAAGGTCCCGAACTGATAAAGTGAGCGGGGTGCTTCGGCACCCTGCTCCGAAACCAACTGCCACCTATCCGGGCGCCTCGCGGCGCCCGTTTTCTTTGGCGCCACTCCGGCACATATCGGACGCACGAGCGCTATGGCCACAAGAGAGCCGATGTCGATATCCGAGGCGGATTTCCTGCGGTTCGTGCTCAAAAATCCAGTGAATGCCAGACTTCTGGACACGCTGCCGCTGCTCGATCTCCCGCACTGCACCCTCACGGCAGGTTGTCTCTTCCAGGCGGTTTGGAACCGGAAATCTGGCAACGATGCCGCGTGGGGCGTGAAAGACTATGACGTCATCTATTTTGACGACGATCTGTCCTGGAGCGCCGAGGATGCCGTCATCCAGGAGGCGCGGCGCGTTTTGGGCGATTCAGGACTGCGGGTGGAAATCAAGAATCAGGCGCGGGTCCATCTCTGGTATCCGGCGAGATTTGGCAAATCCTATCCCCGGTTGACGTCGGTCGAAGACGGGATCGACCGCTACCTGATCGCCTGCACACGGGTGGGAATCAGGGTGAAGGACCGCAAGGTGTACGCACCAGACGGTCTCGACGACTTGTGGAACGGCGTCCTGCGGATGAACCCGATGAACCCGCAACCTGAAATGTTCGCGAAGAAGTGCGTAGACTATCGCTCGCGCTGGCCTTGGCTCACGATCCGGGACTAGCGCTAGCTGTGAGCAGCTGAGAGCGTTCCAGCCTTCTTGGAACGCACTCTCTCCCTCGCTCACGGCCCATTCAGCAGCTTCACCGCCGCCGACGAGGCCGCACCGGTCAGGATGCACGGCACGCCGATCGCGGCGGCCCCCAGCGCGCTGGCGACAACGCAGCCGACCGCGACCGCGGTGCTGCCCCAGTAGGCCGCCTTGGCCCAGGGATTGTTCGCCTGCGGGCCGGTCCGCTTCACCTCCTCGATCGCAGCGAGGGCGTCCTTGCGGATCTTGCCGGTCTCGAAGGTCTCGGCGGCAACGATGATCTCCTTCAGCGCCTCGCGCACCTGTTTGGGGTGATTGGCCCTCCCCTGCTCCTGGCGCAGGAAATCGAGCAGATCCCTGTCGCGCGAGGCGTTATTGGCGAGGGTCCACTTGGCAACGCTGCCGATGGTCAGCCGATCGAGGTTGCTCTTGTCGGATGACCACATGAGCGCGCCGACGATGCGGTAGACCGGCTCGAAGGAGCCCGTCGCGAAATAGTAGCCCCACAACGTATCGACCGGCGCCGGTCCGGACTCGAGCGGCAGGTTGTGCAGCACCGGAGCCTTGCCGTTCAGATAGCTGTCGATGAGCGTTTTGCGCGCCGGCATCCGCTCGACGAACTTGCCCATGAGCTGCTGCCAGTTCGGCAGTCCACTGTAGGCGATGGCCTTGATGATGGCGGCCTGATCCTCCGGCGGCATCGGGAACATGCCCGTCACGAGCTTCTCCGCCGACTTCGGATTGGAGCCGAGGACACCCGCCATGAAGCCGACGAACATGCCGGCCGTATCCTGATCCCGGAAAAGCCCGAGGCGGGCCATGGCTTTGACGGCGGCCGGGAGGCGATTTGGCTGTGGCTCGAGACGATAGTCGTTGATCCATTGCAGGATCTGCTCTTGCGTGCCGAACGGATCATTGAGCTGCTGCTTGGCCGCGGACGACGGACCCGCCAGCAGCATCAGGAAGAGCGCGAGCAAGCCGGCGCCGAAGTAACGCATGACATCCTCCGATTTACTCGGTGCAACACTCGAAACCTCCCCCGATCCGATCCGCACCACTCGAAGGCTAGATCATCCCGGCGCGTCGATTTCATGGCAGCATCAGCAACTCGCTTGCACTCCGGACCACGCCTTTCGGCCGTCCTCCCCCGGCACATTTTGATCTCGGGCCGGGACGCGATATGTGGTTGCCCCGTGAAGAGGGGGAATCGCGCCTGATGCCGTCGCGACTGCAAGACGAACAGTCACCGCCTGCCACCGAGGAAGCCACGCCGCACGCCGGCACCGGTAACGGCGAGCGCCGATCCGCGGAGGCGACGCCCTCGATGGCGCAATATCTCGAAATCAAGGCGGCCAATCCGGACAGCCTGCTCTGGTACCGGATGGGTGATTTCTACGAGCTCTTCTTCGAGGATGCCGTCACCGCCGCGCAGGCCCTCGGCATCGTGCTGACCAAGCGCGGCAAGCACCTCGGTGAGGACATCCCGATGTGCGGCGTCCCCGTCGTGCGTGCGGACGAGTACCTGCAACGGCTCATCAAACAGGGTTACCGGGTCGCCGTCTGTGAGCAGCTCGAGGACCCGGCAGAGGCCCGCAAACGCGGCTCCAAGGCCGTCGTGCGCCGCGATGTGGTGCGGCTCGTCACCCCCGGAACGCTGACTGAAGATGCCCTGCTCGATGCCAGGGCGCGCAACTACCTGACTGCCCTGCATATGCCCCCGAACGGCACCGATGCGGGCGGCACTCTCGTTGCGCTGGCCTCGCTCGACATCTCGACGGGTGAATTCGAGATCGGCACGGTCGCAACGAACGATCTGCCGGGCGAGCTTACCCGCCTGCAGCCGAGTGAGATCATCGCAACCGACGTCTCACTCACGGATCCTCACATCAAGAGCTGGATCGAGGTCATCGGCGCCGCCGCAACGCCCGTGGCAGGCGCGACGTTCGACAGCATGGCCGGTGAGCGTGCGCTGAAGGAACGACTCTCCGTTGCGGATCTCGCTGCATTCGGCAGCTTCTCGCGCCTGGAACTCGCCGCTGCCGGCGCGCTCCTGAAGTACGTCGAGCTGACGCAAATCGGCCGGCAGCCCGTCATCCGTCCACCACGCAACACCGGCCCGGCCAGCGCGATGGTGATCGATGCCGCAACCCGCGCCAGCCTCGAGATCGTCCGCAGCCAGTCGGGCGGGCGGCAGGGCAGTCTGCTGGCGGCTGTCGACCGCACCGTGACCGGACCCGGCGCGCGCGAGCTCGCCGCCCGTCTCGCCAGCCCACTCCGGGAGCCGCGGGCCATCGCAGCCCGCCTCGACGCGCTGTCCTATCTGTTGGAGCGCGACCGTCTTAAGGACGACGCACGCGAGGCTCTTCGCAGCGCGCCGGACATAGCCCGCGCCGTCTCGCGCCTCGCCTTGCAGCGTGGCGGACCCGCCGACCTCGCCGCCGTCCGCGATGGTCTGGCGGCAGCCGCCGCCCTCAGCGATCTGCTCGGCCGATCGGCCGATGGCATCGGCCTCCCGGAGGAGCTG
>JAEZHL010000319.1 GCA_023416575.1 Pseudomonadota bacterium | reverse complement strand
ATGTCGCGAACCTGCTCCCACTCGCTCGGATCGTCGACGAGGCCGTTCAGGAAGCGATCCTTGGCGTTGTCGGCAAACCAAGCGTCGGCGCCGTCGGCCTTGAATGCCTCGACGATGCGCCGGATCAGCTCTTTCGAGCCCTTGAACTCGCGGTTCGGGATGTAGGTCTGCGTCGCCTTGTTGACGAACACGGTGATCGGCACACCCCACGCGCGCTGCCGCGAGATAACCCAGTCGGGCCGCTGCTCGATCATTCCGCGCAGCCGGTTCTGCCCGGTCGTCGGAACGAAGCGGGTCTCGTCGATCGCCTTCAGGGCGAGGGCGCGAATGGTATCCTTGCCCTTTCGCGGCACATCGATCGGCTCGTCGATGGCGATGAACCATTGCGGCGTATTGCGGAAGATCACCGGCGCCTTGGACCGCCACGAATGCGGATAGGAGTGCTTGAGCCGTCCGCGGCCGACGAGTGCGCCTGCCTTGATCAGCTCCTGGATCACCGCCTCGTTGGCGTCGCCGAACTTGCCCTTGTCGTCGATGACGCGCTTCGGCTGCTCGCCGCCGAACAGGGGGACATGCCGGAAATAGTATCCGTCCTCGCCCACCGTGTGCGGAACCTCAGGGATTCCGGCCTCCACGAACGAGGTGCGGTGCTCCTCGAATACACCATAGTCCTCGGCGCCGTGGCCGGGCGCGGTGTGCACGAAGCCCGTTCCGGCATCATCGGTGACGTGATCACCGTGATAGAGGCGGACCTGGAATTCGTAGCCCTGACCATGGAACGGGTGATGACAGACGATCGCCTCGAGCGTCGCCTCCGAGACGTCGCTCAGCCGGCGCCAGCCGTTGATCCTCGTCCCGAGGCGCACGCTGTCGGCAAGCTTGTCCGCAAGGATCAGGCGCTGGCCGGGCTTCGCCCAGTTGTCGGCCGGCGCGTCGGTGATCTCATAGAGACCGTATTGGATATTGCGGTTGAACGAGATCGCGCGGTTGCCGGGGATGGTCCAAGGGGTCGTCGTCCAGATGACGACTGCCGCCTGGCTGACGTTGTCGATCTCGGTCAGCCCCTTGGCGAGCTGCCGCGCCGTCACCTGCACCTCCGCCACCGGGAAGCGGACCCAGATGGTGGGGCTGGTGACCTCGTGATACTCGACCTCGGCCTCCGCCAGCGCCGTGCGCTCGACGACCGACCACATGACAGGCTTCGAGCCGCGGTACAGCGCGCCATTGAGCGCGAACTTCATGAGCTCGTTGGCGATCTTCGCCTCGGACTCGAAGTTCATCGTCGTGTAGGGATGCTGCCAGTCACCCTCGACACCAAGGCGCTTGAACTCCTCGCGCTGGATGTCGATCCATTTCTGGGCGAACGCCCGGCAGTCCCGGCGCAGCTCCGTGATTGGAACGGAATCCTTCGTCTTCCCGTTCGCCCGGTACTCCTCCTCGACCTTCCACTCGATCGGAAGCCCGTGGCAATCCCAGCCGGGCACGTAGTTCGAATCGCGGCCCAGCATCTGATGCGAGCGGACCACGACGTCCTTCAGAATCTTGTTGAGGCCCGTGCCGATGTGGATATGGCCGTTCGCATAAGGAGGGCCGTCGTGCAGGACGAACTTCTTCCGGCCCTTCGCGACCTCGCGCATGCGATCGTAGAGGCCGATATCATTCCACCGCTTGATGATCCGCGGCTCGAGCTCCGGCAGACCCGCCTTCATCGGGAAATCCGTGCGGGGCAGGAAAAGTGTTTGGCTCCAATCGCGGCCCTGGGGGCCGGCCTTGCCGCCGTTGTCCTTGGGCATGGGTCGTCTTTCAGGTGTCCGGGTCAATGGGCCTTCTAGCAACCTCCACTCGCGATGTACAAGTGGAACCTCGGCCCGACCATGTTTCAAGCTTCCGCGAGCGGGAACCCGGCAAGCGGTGAACGCAACTCGATTTCGCGAAGAATGTCGCGGGACCGGCTGCAGTCGGCCTCCATCTGCGAGACGAGGGCTTGAGCGTCCGGAAAGCGCTGGTCCTCGCGCACGAAATCGATGAACTCGACGTCGATCTCGCGCCCGTAAAGATCACCTTCGAAATCGAACAGGAAGACCTCAAGCATCGCCGCCCCGTGATCGAAGGTCGGTCGCGTACCGAGGTAGGCGGCGCCATCGATGAGCCGGTCGCCGACGCGCACGCGAACGGCGTAGATGCCGTGCGCCAGCGCAGTGCCCTTCGGGAGCGGGATGTTGGCCGTCGGAAACCCGAGGCCAGTGCCTCGCTTGGCGCCGCCGACCACCGTGCCGGAAACCCGCCACCAGTGGCCGAGGTCGTTGGCAGCACCCAGTACATCGCCCGCCGACAGCTTGGCCCGGATTGCGCTGGAGGAGAACACCTCGCCCGCTTCCGCAACCGGAGCGACGACAGTGACGCCGAAGCCGTGCTCCCGCCCCGCGGCTCGCATCGTCTCCGGGCTGCCGCCGCGAGCCTTGCCGAAGAAGAAGTCGTAGCCGATGACGACATGGCCGACCCGCAAGGCGCTGACCAGGATGTCGCCGATGAACCTGTCCGCAGGCAGCCCCGCAAGTGCCTCGTCGAAGGCAAGCACGACTGCGAAATCAAGCCCCAGACGCTCGATGAGATCGAGCTTTCGCGACACTGACGTCAGATGGAAATGCGGCTCGGCCGGACGGAAGAACTCTCTCGGATGCGGGTCGAAGACCATGACACCAGCCAGCTTACCGGCGGCCCGCGCCTCCTTGAGCGCGTCGATCAGCAGGGCCTGATGCCCCCGATGCACGCCATCGAAGTTGCCGATGGCGATCGCCGCACCGTGGATTTCGGGCGGAACGTTCCGGTAGTCACGGAAGATGCGCAGGCGTTGCGCGGACATCGAGCGCTCGAGAGGTTGTGTCATCAAGCGGATGGAATAGCGGCCGCGCGAACGCAAGGGAAGGCTCAGAAGTGACGCGACCGATCGGACGTCAGGCCGCCGGGCGCCCTGGCACCATCAGCATGGCCTCGCCTTCAAGGACCGTCTTCCCGTCAGCGGTGCAGATGCACTCGAAAAGGGCACGCCGCTTCGGCGGGAAAAGCTCCACGACCTTCACCTTGGCCGTGACGGTCTGGCCGATCTTCACCGGAGCGCGGAAATTGAGCGTCTGCGAGATGTAAATCACACCAGGTCCCGGCAACTCTGTGCCGAATACGGCCGAAATGTAGCTCGCCGTCAGCATGCCGTGCGCAATCCGCTCCTTGAACATGGTTCTGGCGGCGTACTCGGCGTCGAGGTGCACCGGGTTCTTGTCGCCGGTCACTTCGGCGAAGGCCCTTATATCCTCTTCCGTAACAAGTCTCTGATAGCTGGCTTCCATGCCCAGCTCGAGATCCTCGAAGTGGTACGTCTTCCGCGTGATCACGGTCATCGAGCTTTTCTCCTCACGCCCCGCTGAGCGACGGCGTCTCCCCCCAGCCCTGAGCGGGGAACAGTAATCCAGCCCTTGTTTGCACTGCAATAACGAATGACGGGCCGGGAGTTTCGATGCGAAAGAGTGTCGCCGCAGCCTCAGGACGCAGAGTCGGTCGCCGATCATCCGGCGTTGCACCATGCGGGGGCTACCTATATAAGCGGGAAATTCCCCCCGCCATTTCGACACGAAACGGGTCTCGCGGAGCCGCGGGGCCAGGAGGAAAATCATAATGAGCGATCGCAGACCCCTGATGCCGAAGTCAACGGCCGTGTGGCTCGTGGAGAACACGTCGCTCACATTCGACCAGATCGCCGAATTTTGCGGAATGCACCTGCTCGAGGTCAAAGGTATCGCCGACGGTGACGTGGCGGCCGGGATCAAGGGTATGGACCCGATCACGACCGGCCAGCTCACCCGCGAGGAGATCAAGCGTGGGGAAGCCAATCCGGGCTACCGTCTCAGGCTCGCCGAGCCCAAGCTGGAGATTCCGCAGGTCAAGACCAAGCGCGGGCCGCGCTACACGCCGGTGTCGCGCCGCCATGACCGGCCGAACGCCGTGCTTTGGCTGCTGCGCAACCATCCGGAGCTGAAGGACAGCCAGATCATGCGCCTGGTGGGCACCACGAAGCCCACCATCGAGCAGATCCGCGACCGCACGCACTGGAACTCACCCAATCTCGTTCCCCAAGATCCGGTGACGCTCGGCCTTTGCTCGCAAACCGACCTCGATGCCGAGGTCACGAAGGCAGCTAAGCGCGTCGAGAAGGAGCACAGGGAAGCTGGTGGCACCTTGCTGCCGGTGAGCGAGACCGTGCCGCGGTCCGCTGAGATTCTGGCACCGCGCGAGCCCGAGGAGCCGCACGAAGAGACGGAGGAGGAGGAAGAGGAGCGGATGCTCGCCAAGCTGCGCGGCATGGGCAGCAGCTCCAAGCCGGCCGATGAGGACGAGGACGCGTCAGAAGACGTGCACGAGCATTCCTCGACTGAAGACTAGAGCACCAGTGCGCGGGAGCCTCTACCCGCGTGAGCCGAAGCCTCCCCATTTGGGCCCATAATACCAATGGGGATGGCGATGGCCTCTCCGGCCGTTCGATCCATACCCGACCGAGCGACCGCTCCATCGATATTCGCTCGAATTGTAGCCACCCCATTTCGGTCCGTAGTACCAGTCAGGGTGTCCCTGATGGCTGTACTGGACGAGGCTCGGTGGCGCAGCTCCAGGTGTAAAAAGACCGCCCGGCGTCTGGAACGGCGCAGCTTCCGCGCCCGCAAATCCCAGCACAGCCACCGCAGCGCCGAGAATGGCGATGTGATGCAAGGTGCGCATGATGGATCACTCCGCTGTTCTTATCGGGATGATCCAGGGATAACCGGAAAGTGATAGCCGAGTTCAGGTGTCGAGGACTTCCATCCGACCGCGACAGCGGTGAAGGGAAATCCCGCGCATCTGCGCCTAGTCGGGCACCGGCATCACATAGTTGAGCGGCATCCGTCCGCCGTCGGCATAAATCGTCGTGCCAGTGACATAGCTCGCCTGATCGCTGGCGAGCCAGGCCACGATGGCGGCGATCTCTTCCGGCCTGCCGAGCCGGCCAAGCGGCGTGCGGGACAGAACTTTGGTCCGGAACGCCTGATCCTTGATGACCTCCTCGAGCATCGGCGTGGCGATGGAGCCCGGCCCGACCGCGTTCACCCGGATACCATAGGGCGCAAGGGCAATCGCCATCGACTTTGTCAACTGAGCTATCGCCCCCTTCGACGTGGAGTAGGCAACGTGATCGGGCAGCCCGAACCACGCGTTGACAGAGCTCATGTTGATGATCGAGCCGGGGCTCGCGCTCTCACCCTCGGTTTCGACCTGCCGCACGAGCTGCTTGGCCACCGCCTGGGCACAAAGGAAGCTGCCCTTCACATTGGTCTTGAGAACCCGATCGAAGTCCTGCTCTTCGAGCTCCAGGAAGGGCTGATCATCGAGCACCGCAGCGTTGTTGACCAGCACATCAATGCGTGCGTAGCGCGCGAGAGCGGCAGCAATGAGATTGTGGACATCGAGCCGTTCCGAGACGTCGCAATCGTGGAAGAAGGCCTCCCCGCCGCTGGCCGTGATGGCGTTGGCCACCTCCTGCCCTTGCTCCTCATTCACGTCAGCGATGACGACCTTTGCTCCTTCCTGCGCCAGGCGTTCGGCGCAGGCGCGACCGATGCCCTGGCTGGCGCCAGTCACGATCGCTGTTTTCCCGTCGAGCAACATGAGATCCCCTTGTTGCTGGTGCCCTACATCCGCTTGAGCCGCTCGACCAACTCCGCACTTGGATAGGAATCGGCGGGCAAGCCAAGCCGGATCTGAGCTGCCCTGACAGCCGCGCGCGACCCAGCGCCCAGGATGCCGTCGGCCTCTCCATCATAGAAACCCGCTCGACTAAGCAGTCGTTGCAGCTCGCGCGCCTCAGCCATTCCGAAAGGCTCCACCGGCGCCCGCCCTTTGCTCAACTGAGGCGCACCATCGAGCCGCGTCGCCAGATAAGCCGCTGTGGTGGCGTAGTTCAGCGACTGGTTCCACTTCAGGAAGACGTGGAAGTTGGCATAAACCAGGAATGCGGGCCCGTTCCGCCCCATTGGCAAGTGCAGGGAGGCCGGCATGTCATCCTTCGGCAGCGCCTTCCCGTTGGGCAGGGTGATCCCCCATTGCGCCCACTGGGCACGGGGATGCGTGACCGCGATGTCGGCCTCCTTCCAGGGCAGCTCGCCTGTAACCCGCACCTCCTGCAGCCAGGGCTGCCGGGCCTGCCAGCCGAGGCTCTTCAGGAACGCAGCACTGGAGCCGATGATGTCAGCAGAATTGCGGAGCAGATCGCGGCGGCCGTCGCCATCATAGTCGACGGCGTGGTTGTGATAATGCGAGGGCAGAAACTGGGTCTGGCCCAGCTCGCCAGCCCAGGAGCCAATCATCTCCTCTGGCCGAAGATCGCCGCGATCAATGATGCGCAGGGCGCTGAGCAGCTCGCCGCGGAACATCTCACCACGACGGCAATCGTAGGCGAGCGTCGCCAGCGAACGCAGCACGGTGAGCTTACCCATGCCGACGCCGAAATCACTCTCCAGCGCCCAGAACGCGGAGATCACCGACGCCGGCACGCCGTATTCCCGTTCGGCACGGTCGAAGATCGCCTTGTGACGTTGCATCGCCCGGGTGCCGCTCTGGACGCGGTTCTGCGTTGCGAGCTTTTCGACGACCTGCAGGAAGGTTTGCGCAAAGAAGGTCTGCCGCCGATCGCGCGCGATGATGCCGGGATCGAACGCAATGCCATCGAGGGCCGCGGAGATCGTCGCCCGCGAAACGCCAGCGGCGGCGGCTTCCTTCCGGAAGTCCGCCATCCATTTTTCGAAACTGCCCGTATTCTGGCAGCTCGGCGCAGCAAGAGCCGGCGCAGCAAACGACGCCACCAGCATGGCGACCGCAACACGCCCGCGCGATGTGCTCAACCGCATTCGATCCACCTCTCCCCAATTCGGATTCCCTGCGCGACTTTCGCCGCCAATGGTGACAGCTCAAGGGCGAGGGGAACTCGACGGGTGGGATTGGTCACGACCAGCGTCGGCGGGTGGCCCCGCTCAGTTGCCGGCAACTGTCTTGGGGCACTTCTTTTCGATCAAGTCGTTGATTTCCGAGATCATCTCGGAATGAAACAAGCCGACGCTGTCCTCGATCTGGGCGACGGTCCAGATCGCGCCTTTCACGACCGCGGGTCCCTCGATCGCCGTTACATTGAGCCAGGCCTTCTCCGCCTTGCCATTCTTGAACGTAACTTTCGGCGCCAGCGTGATGTTGATCGGCGTGACCTCGCTGTCCCGCTCGACCTCGCACTTGACCTGATGCGGGGGTAGCTCCAGCGCATGCTCGGGCTTGGTGACGGCGCCAAGTATCAAGTCACGCTTGGCACTGAGGTCGACGCTGCAGCGAGCGTCTCCGAACGCCCAGGAGAGCCGCCGCTTCTCGACGCCACTCTTGATCTTCTCCTGCGCCCAGGTCTTCGCCAGTGGGCAGGCGAGGTCATCGCCCGTCGCCACCTTATTGACCAAAATGTCGCACAGCCGCCGCTCGCAAGCCTTGAGGACCTCCTTCTCGTTCGTTTGCTGCTCGAGCGCGTGCGTGGGCGGCACGCCGAGCACGGCGACGGCTGCCCATCCCATGAGCACAGCCGTGGCGAAACCCACCAGGAAACCAACTCTACTATTCCGCATAGACCTGCTCCCCGTATAAGTTGACCGCATCAGAATGATCAGGACGCGTTCTGTCCCGGCGTCGGCATTGGGGATCAATTGCGTTCTCTTCGCGGCCGCCGCCGCGGCCCAGAAGAGCTGTGCACAGCCTTGACAGGGGAATCATCCGGATCCGCCGCCCGTGTGGGATTTAAGCCAATTTGCGGACTTGAAGACCGTGGCGGTGTGGGATACGTGCAGGATACGCTTGGAGCAACGTTCCGGTCATGGGCGCCAACGGGTGACCGGAGCCGGTGGCTTATAGTGTGGAGGGATCACGTGAGCATCGACACCACGGGCGGAAGCCCGGCCATGGACTACAACGAGCACAACCGGACCTATGCCGGCTTCATCAAGGGCACGAAGTACCTGACCATCGCGGTCATACTGACGCTCGTGCTGATGGCGATCTTCCTGCTGTAAGAGCGGCGCACCGTCATCGCGACGACTGCTCTTCGGCAAAGCTGATGCCGTGAGGGCACGGCCCTTTCTGCGCGAAGCCCCTGGTTTAGCCTTCGTTACGGAACTCCAGATGGTCAACATTGCCGTTACGGCGGAGTCGGTAGACGAGCCGCGTGTCGCAATTTCGCCCGACACAGTGAAGCGGCTGGCCGGTGCCGGCTGCAATGTGAAAATCGAGAGCGGCGCCGGGCTGCGATCGCGGTTCTCTGACGCGCTCTATGAGGCGCAGGGCGCCCATATCGCCCGCACCCGAGAGGACGCGCTGAACGGCGCTGACATCCTCCTGAAAGTACGGCGGCCTTCGCCAGATGAGGTCAAGGCGCTCAAGCCGGGCGCCATCGTGGCTGCGATGCTCGACCCCTACTCGGATTCCGCTGGCCTCGAGGCGCTGGCGGCGAGCGGCGCCACGCTCTTCTCGATGGAGTTCATTCCGCGCATCTCGCGCGCCCAGTCGATGGACGTGCTGTCGAGCCAGGCCAACCTCGCCGGCTACAAGGCGGTCGTGAACGCGGCTGCCATGTTCGAGCAGGCGATGCCGATGATGATGACCGCGGCCGGCACGGTGCCCGCCTCGCGCGTCTTCATCATGGGCGTCGGCGTCGCCGGTCTGCAGGCCATCGCCACCGCGCGCCGCCTTGGTGCAGTGGTGACGGCGACCGACGTTCGGCCTGCGACCAAGGAGCAGGTGCTTTCGCTCGGCGCTAAGTTCATCGCGGTCGAGGACGAAGAGTTCAAACAGGCCGAAACGCAGGCTGGCTATGCCAAGCCGATGTCGGCTGAGTACCAGAAGAAGCAAGCCGAGCTCGTCGCCAACCATGTTCGCACCCAGGACGTCGTGATTACCACGGCGCTGATCCCGGGTCGGCCAGCCCCGCGCCTCATCACCAGCGCCATGGTCGAGAGCATGAAGCCCGGGGCGGTGATCATCGACCTTGCGGCCGAACGCGGTGGCAACTGCGAATTGACCCAGCCGGGACAGACGGTGGAGGTCAATGGCGTCCGAATTTCAGGCCCGGTCAACCTCGCGGGCGAGGTCCCTGTCAACGCCTCGAGTCTCTACGCCCGGAACCTCCTCGCATTCCTCGATCTCATGCTCGACAAGAAGGAACGGGCGCTCAAGGTCGACTGGGATGACGAGATCATCAAAGGTACGCTCGTCGCGCGCGGCGGCCAGATCGTGCATCCCAACCTGCAGCAGCGGAGCGCGTGACGATGGCACGGAAGAAAGCGGGATTTTCTGAGACCCTCGTGCGGACACTGGCTCTTGCGGTCGCCCTGCTGATACCGACGGCGGCATTCGCCGCATCCGGCGCCGGCTCGGACGTCGACCCGTTCATCTATCAGCTGATGGTGTTCGTGGTGGCGATTTTCGTCGGCTACTACGTCGTGTGGAGCGTGACGCCGGCATTGCACACGCCCCTGATGTCGGTGACGAACGCCATCTCGTCGGTCATCATCGTCGGGGCGTTGCTGGCAGTCGGCGTCAATCTCATCGTCTCCGGCGCCGCGCTTGCCAAGTTTTTCGGCTTCCTCGCCCTCATCATGGCCTCCGTGAACATCTTCGGCGGCTTCCTCGTCACCCAGCGCATGCTGGCCATGTACAAGAAGAAAAACGGCAAGCAGCGCTAGAGGCTCCCCCCATGTCGGCCAATCTCGTCGCTCTCCTCTATCTCGGCTCGGGCATTCTATTCATCCTCGCGCTGCGTGGCCTGTCGAGCCCGGAATCCTCCCGCCAGGGCAACATGTTCGGCATGCTCGGCATGGCGATTGCCGTGGGCACGACCCTGATGCAGATCTCGGCGCCGGACTCGGTGCTGACCTGGCTGCTCATCCTCGGCGGCATCGGCATCGGCGGCGGCATCGGAGCCTACATCGCACGCGCGATTCCAATGACGGCGATGCCCGAGCTCGTTGCTGCATTCCACTCACTGGTGGGCCTCGCAGCCGTGTTCGTTGCAGCCGCTGCGCTCTATGCTCCCGAAGCATTCGGCATTTCGGACGCACAGGGCAATATCGGCTTCGCCAGCCTGATCGAGATGTCGCTCGGCACTGCCATCGGCGCCATCACCTTCACCGGCAGCGTCATCGCGTTCGCGAAGTTGTCCGGCCGTATGTCGGGCAAGCCGATTCTGCTGCCGGCGCGGCATGTGATCAATCTTGCGCTCGCCGCTCTGCTGATCCTGCTCGTTTCCAGCTTCGCGAACTCGGGCGGCTCGGGCTTCCTGTTCTGGATGATTGCCCTTGCAGCGCTCTTTTTCGGCGTACTCATCATCATCCCGATCGGCGGGGCGGATATGCCGGTCGTCGTATCGATGCTCAACTCTTATTCCGGTTGGGCCGCTGCGGGCATCGGCTTCACGCTCGGCAACGTCGCTCTGATCATCACGGGCGCGCTCGTCGGCTCTTCCGGTGCGATCCTCTCCTACATCATGTGCAAGGGGATGAATCGCTCCTTCATCTCGGTCATCCTCGGCGGGTTCGGTGGCGAGGTCGCGGGCCCGGCATCGGCAGCGGAGCAGAGGCCGGTCAAGCAAGGCTCGGCGGAAGACGCTGCGTTCATGCTCAAGAACGCCAGCAAGGTCATCATCGTGCCCGGCTACGGCATGGCGGTTGCCCAGGCGCAGCACGCGCTTCGCGAGATGGCCGACGCGCTGAAGGGTGCCGGCGTCGACGTGAAGTACGCCATTCACCCCGTCGCTGGCCGCATGCCGGGGCATATGAATGTCCTGCTGGCCGAGGCGAACGTGCCCTATGACGAGGTCTTCGAGCTGGAAGACATCAACAACGAGTTCAGCCAGGCCGACGTCGTCTACGTCATCGGTGCCAACGACGTCACCAATCCGGCAGCAAAGGAAGACCCGACCTCGCCGATTTACGGCATGCCGGTTCTGGAGGTTTGGAAGGCCGGTACGGTCATCTTCAACAAGCGCTCGTTGTCCTCAGGCTACGCGGGCATCGACAACACGCTCTTCTATCGTGACAACACGATGATGCTGTTCGGCGACGCCAAGAAGATGACCGAAGAGATTGTGAAGGCGCTGCAGCACTAAATCCTGGTGGAGTCATACAAGAGAGACTCCACCACCCAGGGTTGCCTACTCTCCAATCGCCCTCAAGTTTCATCTTCGGGTTGATTGCTTCTCCCCGAGTACTCTGTCCTAGTCCGGCCATCTAGGTTCAGGACAGATGAGGGCACATGAGCGGTCAGGACATCCCCGGACCGGACACTCGGCAATTCCAGCGCGTGGCTGGCATTCCGGGTGACAACGGGCGGCTCGCGGTGCTGCTCTTCCTTGCAGCATTCGTCACCATCAACGGCCTCGCTCTGGCGGGCTGGCAGGCGGGCTATGCTGTCGAACTCGGAAAAGAGCACGGTGCTCTGGAAGCCGGCCAGCTCATCCTCATGCTGCCGACCTTCGCCCTGTTCTGGCTCGGTTGGCGCCATGGCGTTGGCGCGGAGAAGACTGCGGCGGGGGCGCTGGCCATGCTCGTCGCGACGGCATTCGTCCGAGAGATCGACATCAAGACATTGGGCGGACCAGCGTGGTTTTCATGGCTGGCCCATCACGGGTTGTCTGATGTCCTGCTGATCGGCATGACTCTGCCGATCTTCTGGTATCTCTTTCGACGTAGTGACCAATGGCGCGCACTTCTGCGCCTTTCGTTCACCCGGAACGCGATACCGCTGTACCTTGCAGGCATCCTCCTCGTGCTCGGGGCCTTCTACTTCGATCGGCGGGTCGTTACCGGTCCGCACAATCGGATCTGGGAGGAGTTGATCGAGATCAACGGCTATCTGTTCTTGCTCATGTCCGCCTGGAATCACTGGATGATCATCCGGCGCCGACAAGCAGCGGCTTGAGCCTAAGCCCACGCTGAGCCCCGGGCAAATTCCGGCTTCTTCCAGGCTTGCCGGGCATCACTACTCGGTCGCCGGCCGCATGGCCGGGGCTGCGGTCCAGCTCAAATGACCGCACCTTGATTCTCGGGCCTTCACAACCTCGGTACGTGGCAGATTAAGGTGCTATCAGGCCGCCAAAGCAGACAAGGGCCACCCCACATGTGAGCAGCCCGATAGTGGCACCCGCATTCGGGCGCCGTCAGATATGTCTGCAGAGAGCTGGTAGGGTTCAGCGCGCCGGCGCTGCGCCCGCACGACCACCCCGCGCCGGAGCCTTGGCCTTCGAGGCCGAAGCGGGCAGCAGTCCCTCACGCTGAGCGCGCTTCCGGGCGAGCTTGCGCGCGCGGCGCACAGCCTCAGCCTTCTCGCGGGCCTTCTTCTCGGAGGGCTTCTCGTAATAGTTCCGGAGCTTCATCTCGCGGAAAATACCCTCGCGCTGCATCTTCTTCTTGAGCGCCTTCAGGGCTTGGTCGACGTTGTTGTCGCGAACGAGTACCTGCACGCGGTTCCTATCCTGATCTGTTGTTACCGGGCCTCTGAACACAAACAACCACCCCACATCGCCGCGCGCAGGGGTGGCCACTTCGCTGTCTGGCTGGCAGATATAGCAACATCCCCGTTAGAAGTCCACAAGGGAGGCCATTCCCGTTTCAGCGAGCTCCGCTCTTCGGGCGTAGCCTGTTGACGTGGCCCATCTTTCGGCCGTCACGGGGGTCGCGCTTACCATAGAGATGCAACAGGGCATCCGGATCGGCAGCAATTTCCGGCCAGGAGCGGACATCCTTGCCAATGAGGTTCGTCATCTCGGCATCCGAATGGCGGGCCGTCGATCCGAGCGGCCAGCCGACGACAGCGCGTATATGGTTCTCGAACTGGCTCACAGAGCAGCCGTCCATAGTCCAGTGGCCGCTGTTGTGAACGCGCGGCGCGATTTCATTGACCATCAGCGGCTGCTCGGCGGCGGCGCCGAGGTAGAACATCTCGACGGCCAGCACGCCCACATAATCGAGCGCCTCAGCAATGCGTCGCGCCATCCCCCGGGCCAGCCCAGCCTCCGCCTCGTTCAGCGGCGACGGCACCACGGAATGGCGCAAAATACCATCGGCATGCGTATTCTGCGCGATGTCGTAGAAATCGATCTCGCCATCGATGCCGCGAACGACGAGCACCGAGACCTCGCAGGCGAACGCGACGCGCTGTTCCAAGATTGCTGGCGCGTTTCCGATGGCAGCGAGCGCGATATCGGGATCATCTCCCGGTGACACACTCACCTGACCCTTGCCGTCGTAACCCAGGCGGCGTGTCTTGAGGATCGCCGGGGCCGAGAAAAGCCTCAATGCGGCCACCAGGTCTCCCGTGCCGTCCACGGGTGCGAACGGCGCGACTGAAACGCCGAGCTCGGAGATGAACCGCTTCTCGACGAGCCGATCCTGGGCGAACTCCAGAGCCCTCGGACCGGGCCTGACTGGAACCAGCCCGCACAGGTGCTGCGCCGCCTCGACAGGGACGTTCTCGAACTCGTAGGTGACGACATCGACGGCGGCACCGAACGCCATCAGCCGCTCGATGTCCGTATAATCACCCACCGTGTGCGCCGCGGACACATCGAACGCGGGGCAACTGGGTTCATCGCAATAGATGTGAGTCTTGAACCCGAGCTTGGCCGCCGCCACAGCCAGCATCCGGCCGAGCTGGCCACCGCCAAGGATTCCAATGGTGCTACCCGGCTGCAACGCTTCCGAGCGTGGACTTAGTTCAGGCATTCTCCGGCGCCTCGGCAACGGCTGCGGTCTGGCGGGCGCGATGCTCCTCGATGCGGGCCGCCAGCGCTGGATCCTCGAGAGCCAGGATCTGGGCGGCGAGCAAGGCCGCATTCTCCGCGCCAGCCTCGCCAATGGCGAGCGTCCCGACGGGGATGCCAGCGGGCATCTGGACGATTGAAAGCAGGCTGTCCTGCCCCTTGAGCACGCGGCTCTCGATGGGTACGCCGAGCACGGGGAGCGTCGTCAGCGAGGCGACCATGCCCGGCAGATGGGCGGCGCCCCCAGCACCGGCGATGATGACCTTGAGTCCCCGGCTTTTCGCGGACTTCGCATAGGCGAACATCCGCTCGGGTGTCCGGTGGGCTGAGACGATCCGGGTCTCGTAGGGTACTTGAAGCCGGTCCAGCGCCTCGGCTGCCCGACGCATGGTCGGCCAGTCCGACTGACTGCCCATGATGATGCCCACACTGGCTGAACTTGGGCTGCTAGCGCTCATGCTCACGGCCTCGAAATGCTCCCGGAAATAGCAATCCGCCTTCCGGCAAAGAGCACGCAGAAATGGGGCAGCACGCCCGCCCCCTGGAAACGTCCCAAACGAGCATAACAGTGCTGACCGACGAAAAGAGGGGCAATTAGCCGACGCGCCCCAACCTTGCAAGGCCCTCCCCGCGACTTGAAGCCGCGACCGAGCCGCTCAGGCGATGATATCGGGCAATAGCTGGTCCTCAAGGGCGGTGATCCGCTCCTTGACGTGCAGCTTTTTCTTCTTCAGGCGCGTGATCTGGAGCTGATCGGCATGAGCTCCCGCCTCAAGAGCCGCGATTTCGACATCCAGCTCCCGGTGCTCGGTACGGAGCTTGACCAATAGCTCCCGAATGTCACGTTCATCCTGACGCTGCATGCGAATTCGACCGCGCCGTGAGCCCTGGCACCAATTCGGCGCACTATCATCGGTAACGGCCATGGTGGCAAGGGTGCACGATACAAGCCGGGCAAAATAGCCTGGAAAAACGGTAGCTTACTTACAAACTCAAGCTACGGTTGCAACTTGGCACTGCGAGCTGGCCGACGCCCCTGAATTGGACAACCCGAGGTAATTCTGGCACAATTACTGCGCCTTAAACTCGACCGGAGGGCAAGATGTCGGCAGTCCCACATCTCGCTGAGCTGACGGAAAAGCATCGTTCGCTTGAACGGAGGATCGAGGAGGAGCTGTCCAGACCCGCTGTGGACTCCACCAAGATCAACAGCTTGAAACTGGAAAAACTCAGGCTGAAGGACGAGATCGCCCGCATCAGCCGGACGGCGCACTGAGTTCGGATCTCGGCGACTGACCCCAGCCCCTCAAGGGTCAAGTTGGGTCTCGGCCGATATGTCACTTGGACTGCGAGAGGCACGGATGCCTTTCGGGATGGGATCTGTGCTTTTCTTCGAGGAACCGGCCACCTCGTCTCCAGTCTAATTTGATACGCTCGCATTAGCCGCGCCGCTTCCCGAATTTCGGCAGGGAAAATTTCGGCGCCCGACGGTGCGTGGCTATCGTGCCGACCACGATGAGGCCAGCGCCGGCGAGCGTGGCGGGCCCTGGCAGGTCTGAAAACAACACGTAGCCGAAGATCACCGCCCAGATCAGCGTCGTGTAATGGACTGGCGCCAGCCGGGCTGCCTCGGCGCGCGCGAATGCCAATGCCAGCAGCATATGGCCTGTGACCCCGATCAGACCGATCAGAGCGAACAGTCCGAGGTCGGCGAGCGACGGCGTTGTCCAGACCACAGCCGCGGCAGGCGCCAGGATCAGCGACGGCCCTACGTTCTGAAACCAGATGATGACCGACAGCGCGTCGTGCTGCGCCCGCGCCCTGAGCAGCACGAGGGTCGCCGCATAGGAG
>JAEZHL010000286.1 GCA_023416575.1 Pseudomonadota bacterium | reverse complement strand
TGTCGACGCCGCCCTGAAGCGCCGGCTTCTCGTCGTTCTGAGAGATGCCGCGGAAGACGTAATCGGTCGTTGCCCCGATATTGACCGACCACGAGAACTGCCGACCAGTCGGAACATAGTCGTCCTTAAGGCTCCCTCCCGCCGCCGCCGGCGTGGCGAGTGCCGCGGCAATGCTTGCCAGCCCGAGCAGCAGGCTTGTCTTGCGAATACCGAAAACCATGATTAATTCCCCGTGTCCGAGCTCTGGCGCTAGATCGCGCAAAGCTTCATCCCCTCGCACGCGGGGCCCAGAGCGAGATCCGGCAGATCCGAGCCCCCGTGTCCCAAGGAGACTGCAGGGAACTGCTTCCCGCAAGTTCGACGCGAAGAAGTTTTCAAGTTGAACAGGAACAGTTACTGAGGAGCAACGCACTCGCATTTTTGATTATATTTGCGCCACCTCAGATCAATTTAGAGGCAGGCATGAATTAGAGATTTGCCATCCAGTTGATCGAAATGATCGATTGGTGAGCAGCATAACGCGCGCAGAGTTGCAGCGCCCTCGATTACTTACGCTCCTGGCTAGCAGCGTCTTGAACGATGTGAGGTTGACATCGGCGAGGCAACCCGGCCGGATACTCTCGAAGGAGAACGCAGTTCGATGAGCCAGACCAAAGCAGGCATCGCTCTCGTTACCGGTGCCGCGCGGCGCATCGGGGCTGCTATCGTCCGCGACCTCGCAAAGAACGGATGGCAGGTCGCAATCCACTACCGGCACTCGCGGCAGGATGCCGAACACCTCGCCGCCGAGGTGCATGCGCTCGGAAGCAGGGCGACGGTGCTCGGTGCGGACCTTGCGGATCTCCAGGATGCACTCTCAATCATCCCGCGCTGCCGCGATGCCCTCGGGCCGCCGACCTGCCTCATCAACAACGCTTCGGAGTTCCTGTGCGATGGCATCGGCTCGCTGACACCCGAGCGCTGGTCGACGCACATGGACGTCAATCTGCGTGCACCCGTGTTTCTCGCGCGGGAGCTGGCGGCCGGCCTCCCGGAGGGCAGGCAAGGCAACGTCATCAACATCATCGACCAGCGAGTCTGGCGCCCGACACCTGACTTCTTCTCCTACACGCTTTCAAAAACGGCGCTTTGGACTGCTACGACCATGCTGGCGCAGGCGCTTGCACCGAATGTCCGCGTGAATGCCGTCGCGCCTGGTCCCGTCCTCCCCAGCGTCTACCAGCAGGGCGGCGAGTTCGAATCCGAATGGAAGGCGACCCTCCTCAAGCGGCCGACGCAGCCGGAGGAGATTGCCGCGGCCGTGCGCTACATCCTTGACGCTCCAGCAATGACGGGCCAGATGATCGCTCTCGATGGCGGCCAGCACCTCGTGGGTTGATCACGGGGCGTCAGCCCGGCAGCGATGAAGGAGCCTCCTCCGTGGACCCCTGGACCGACGAAGCCCTGGCGGAAGTTGAACGCCGTGCGGCGCCTGCAGGCACGCGTCGCGTCTTCATACGTGGCCTGGAGCTGATCGGCAGTGTCGGTGTCTACGAGCACGAGCACCGCTATGAGCAGCGCATTATCGTCTCGCTAGAGTTGCAGATCCAGGACACCTACGACGGCGTTTCCGACCAGCTCGCAGATGTTTACGACTACGACCTCGCCATTAAGGCAATCAAGGAAGCGCTCAGCAGCGGACACTTCGATCTCATCGAGACCCTGGCCGAGCGTATCGCGCAGTCGTGCCTGGCAGACAGTCGCGTGATGAAGGTCCGTGTCGGCGTCGACAAGCCGGACATTCTGCCGTCCTGCGCCGGGGTTGGCATCGAGATCGAGCGCAGTCGCTCTGAGCAGTAGAAACCGCTCCGCAGTCGGATTAACTCCGCCACAATTCTTCCCCGTGCCGCCCCTACTTGCGACAAAAAAATCGTCATGCTCCGATTTCTCACAAGGGGAACGGCGTCAACCGCCCCTTAAGGTTAATCGCCATAATTGCTGATCGATAGTGCGCGTCCGAACGCGGGGCGCTCGTTGAGAAGGCGGAGCAACGTGGTCTCATGAAGTGCCGAGTCGCTGCTTCATTTCTACTGCTGACATGCATGGCATTGCCCGCCGGGGCACAGTCCCTCCCCGCCATCAAGGTCGGGCCGGGTAATCAAACGGCGGCGTGTGCCACGCCAGGGCGCATGATGGCGTTCGTGAAGCAGCGGAATTCGGAGCTGGATGCTCGCTTCGATGAGCTGGCGACGGAATACATGAGGCACGGTGAGACGCTTGGCGTCCGCTGGGATTACGCCTTTTTCCAGATGATGCTCGAGACCGGCAATCTTTCCTTCAGCCGCGGCAGGGGGAAGCCGGGCACCGTCCGCCCCTCGCAGAATAATTTTGCCGGCCTCGGAGCCTCTGGTCGTGGTCAGCGCGGCGAGGAGTTCCCGGACGTCTCGACCGGCGTGAAAGCGCATCTGCAGCATCTCCTGCTCTACGCCGGCGATCGCATCGCCGATCCGGTCGCCGAGCGCACCCGCAAGGTCCAGGAGTGGGGCGTCCTCACGGGGTGGCAAAGGAGCCTGTCGGGACCAGTGACATTCGCGAACCTGTCGCAGAAATGGGCGCCGACCGACCGCGGCTATGGTCATAAGGTCGCTGCCATCGCGAAGGCGTTTTTCGACGACTTCTGCAACCG
>JAEZHL010000278.1 GCA_023416575.1 Pseudomonadota bacterium | reverse complement strand
GCACCCCGTTACGGGAGGGCATCAAGACTCTCGCCCGGGAAGGTCTGGTCGAGAACGTTCCCTCGCGGGGTGCCATCGTAAGGCGCTTCAGCGAGGCGGACGTCGCACAAATTCTCGAAGTCCTGAGCGTAATGGAGCAGTTGGCGGCGCGCCTTACCTGTGCACGGGCGGACGAGGCAACCATCATGTCCATCCACCGGCTGCATCAGCGCATGCTCAAGTTCTATGAGAGTGGCGACCGGCTCGAGTACTTCAAGCTCAACCAAGCCATTCATACCGCCATCGTCCAGGCGTCGGAAAACGCTGCGCTCTCCGAGACGCACGAGCTGCTGCAAGCCAGAATCAGGCGCGTCCGCTTCACCGGCAACGACACGCCAGTGCAATGGGCCTGCGCTGTGGCCGAGCACGAGGAAATGATGGAGGCTCTGATTGCGCGCGACGGCGAGCGCCTCGCCAAGGTCATGGCCCGCCACCTCGACGCGACGAAAATCCGGGTGCGTGATGGGCTTTGAGCGCGGCCTCAACTAAAACGAGGGGCGGTTCGCGTCCCCGCTGGGACTGGCGCTGAGCACGATCGGAATTCAAGCGACCCACTGGACCCGCCATGGCGCATGTCCGAGTTCTTGTCCCAAGACGCATATCGCGTGAGGCGCGACCGGCGCGCTCTTTGTCGCTATTTCTGCTGAATTTTCTGGATTTTTGGAGGCCACGGCCGGAATCGAACCGGCGTGCACGGATTTGCAGTCCGCTGCGTAACCACTCCGCCACGTGGCCATCCAATCACGGCAGGGCGCGGAATTCGAGTCCTCTACCGGCGCCGCGAGGGATCTCCCCGGGCGAGGCGTTCGTCTACCATGGTAGCGGCCGCCCTGCAATGAGATACCGTGGGTTAAGGGCTTGCCTCGTGGGAGATATCCCAGGACAAGAAGGCCACTGGTTCTTGCCGGAGGTGTTCGCTAAGTTCCGGCCGGCTCAGCGCCGGGGTTCCCGGCACGCATTGCACGAGGTCGAGGAGGGGAGATGGGCAACTTCGCCGTACAACGCAAGAACATGGTCGAAAGCCAGGTTCGGCCCAGCGACATCGTCGATCGGCGCATCATACGCGCGATGCTCGACATTCCGCGGGAGGTCTTCGTGCCGGAGGACGTGCGACCGCTCGCCTACAGCGATCGCGAGGTCCGGATCACTCCCGCTGCCGCCGCGGCGACCCGCTGCCTGTTGACCTCCAGTGTGCTCGCGACCTTGATCCAGGCGCTGGAGCTCGATGAGCAGGCGGTCGTCCTCGACGTCGGCTGCGGCACCGGCTACGGCAGCGCCGTCCTGTCGCGCCTCGCCCAGACGGTGGTTGGCCTCGAATCAGACCCGGCACTCGCTGAAACGGCCACCAAGACTCTCTCAACCCTGTCGATGGACTTCGTGGTTGTCGTCACAGGAGAGCTGCCCGCCGGCTGGCCGGGCGAGGCGCCTTACGACGCCATCCTTCTCAACGGGTCGGTGCCTGAGGTGCCGACTGCGCTGATGAATCAGCTCAAGGACGGCGGCCGGTTGGCGGCGGTGGTGACCGATGGGGCCGTGGGCAAGGCGACGCTGTGGCAGCGGTCGGGCTCGCACTTCTCGCCCCGCGTCGTGGCCGATGCCGCCGCTGCAACTCTGCCCGGTTTCGAGCGCAAGCCGCAGTTCGTCTTCTGAGATGCGGTCGGCAGGAGCCGGCCGCCCACCACCGTCTTGATCGCACGCCACCCGGAAGCTCTAACCACTTCCGGTCGCACGATATTGCGCCAAGACGTAACGAGATGATCTGTCGGCCTCTCATGTGTTGATCGCGAGCCACGGTTCGGCAGCTTCCAGCGCGCGCCGGCCAAATTGCGTTAACGATTTGGTCTGGGGTTGAGTTAGGTAGGTTAGGAATCCGTACCGATATGAGTCGCGCTGGAATCAGTTTAATTGATCCTATTGGGCGGGTCCCGGCCTAGACCTGGGGAGGTAGGCGCGTCCAGAAGAGCGGGGGGCCCCAATGGCATCGGAAGCTGAGGATTACATGCACGAGCGCCGCGGGGTGGTTGCAGCAAGTTTGGCGCTGGCTGCGGGTATGGCTGCGCTCATTGTTTGCACGCCGATCACTGACACGAAGGCTGAAACGCTGAAGCAGGCGCTGACGGCCGCCTACAAATTCAACCCGCGTCTGGACGCCGAGCGGGCGCGGCTGCGGGCCACCGACGAAGAGGTGCCGCGCGCGCTGTCCGGATATCGGCCCCAGATCTTCGGATCGGCAGATGTCGGTTACCAGCGCACGAGGGCCCGGACGGACGTCGGCACGGAAGGGCGGGAATCACATCCACGCGGCTACGGCGTCGACCTCTCGCAGCCGATCTTCCGCGGCTTTCGCACCCTGAATACGGTTCGTGAAGCGGAAGCCGTCGTTCGGGCGGGCCGCGCCAATCTGCACAACATCGAGCAATCGGTCCTGCTCGAGGCCGTCATCGCTTATTCGGACGTCGTTCGCGATCAGGCGGTGGTGCGTCTGCGCGAGAACAACGTCAATGTCCTCACACGTGAGTTGCGGGCGACGCAGGATCGTTTCGCCGTTGGCGAGGTGACGCGCACGGACGTCGCGCAGGCGCAGGCCCGCAGGGCCGGTGCGGTTTCGGCGTTGGATCTCGCACGTGCCAACCTGCGCACGAGCCGCGCGGCTTACGAGCGCGTGATCGGTCATCCGCCGAGCAGCGTGGCTGACCCAGGTATTCCGGAGCGGCTGCTGCCCAAGTCGCAGAACGAAGCCATCGCCATCGCCGGGCAGGAGAACCCGAATATCGTCGCGGCGCTCTATCGGGAGCAGGCGGCGCGGCATGTCGTCGACCGTATCTGGGGCGAGCTTTTGCCCGAGGTCAGTGTCGATGCGAGTTATGACCGCCGCTTCGGTGCATCCGAATCCGTTTCCGAGTCCGAGACGACCCAGGTTACCGGCCGGCTGACGGTGCCCATCTATCAGGGCGGCGAAGTCTCGGCGCGCGTCCGGCAGGCGAAGCATACGCACGTCAGCAGGCTGCAAGAGGTCGAGCAGTTCCGTACGGAAACGCTGGCCGATGTCGTGGCCTCGTGGTCGCGGCTCGAGGCATCCCGGGCGCAGCTCATCTCCGATACGGCCCAGGTCGAAGCTAGCCGGACGGCCTTGATTGGCGTCCGCGAGGAGGAGCGGGTCGGACAGCGGACATTGCTCGACGTCCTCAACGCCGAGCTCGAGCTGCTGAACGCCGAGGTCAATCTCGTAACGACGCGCCGCGATCTTGCTGTGAGCGCTTATACGCTCCTGTCGTCGATCGGCCGGCTGAGTGCGGAGTACATGGCGCTCGGCGCTGCGGTCTACGAGCCTGAAGCGCACTACTTCGATGTGCGCCGGAAGTGGTGGGGCATCAGCATCACGCATTCCGACGGCCGGCGTGAAGAGCTCGACCTCTGGGAGACCCACGGCCAGTACGCCCCCGCCAAATAGGCGGAGGCCACTGACGACCGCCACGGAGGGGTGGGCCTTCTGCCCTCTGCCGTTCGTTGCGTAACGGGCGAGAACGCGGCTTTATCGCGAAGCCGCGAACGCGCTCGGACATCACACAATCGTCGCAAGCGCTGTTTGAGCCTCACAAAACGCACAATTTCGGCGAAGCGATTGCGTTGAAGCCCCCGTGCAAATCGGTGTACCACAAACGGGTGGGATGGGCTGGGCGGATCGTGGAGTAGTGGGGTGGGGATGCAAAAG
>JAEZHL010000258.1 GCA_023416575.1 Pseudomonadota bacterium | reverse complement strand
TCACCCCTGGCGACCGGGGCATCGGCATGGGGCACGGCGGCCAGCTCATCGCTGAGGTGCAGGAGCTGTTCGTGCGCTATGGCTACGGCCTGGAGCCGACCGGCGATTTCGAGGAAACGACCGACTTCGTCGTGAGAGCATTCCAGCGTCACTTCCGCCCGGCACGCGTCGACGGGCGAATCGACCAGTCCACCATCACGACATTGGAGCGTCTTCTCGCCAGCCTGCCATCACCGGCGATCACGTGATCGGGTGAGGGGAGCGTCAGCGATGGAGAAGGTTGCGCCGGGCTCGCTGCGCCCCATCGACGGCATGGCAGCACTGCTCATCGTCCTGTGTTGTGCCTGCTGGGGGCTCAATCAGGTCGCGATCAAGGTCGCCAATGCCGGCATCCCGCCCATGCTGCAGGCCGGCCTGCGGTCGATGCTCTCGGCCACGCTGCTGCTGGGCTGGGCACGGGCGCGCGGCATTCCGCTGTTCGATCGCGACGGCAGCCTTTGGGCGGGCCTCGCGACCGGCGCGGTCTTCGGCGTCGAGTTCGTGCTGCTCTATAAGGGCCTGAACTGGACGACGGCCTCCCACGGGGTCCTGTTCCTCTATTCGATGCCCTTCTTCGTCGCCGTCGGTGCGCACCTGCTCATCCCCGGCGACCGGCTGACCAGGCCCAAGATCATCGGGCTTTGCGCGGCTTTCGCTGGGCTTGCAATCGCCCTCAGCGGCGGGTTTGGTGGCGAAGCAGGGGGCGTCAGTCTCCTGGGTGATCTGATGTGCATTGCAGCGGGCATCGGCTGGGCTGCCACCACGCTCATCATCCGCACGACTGCGCTCAAGAGCGTATCCGCCGAGAAGGTCCTGTTCTATCAGCTGGCGGTTTCGGTACCGGTGATGATCGGCGCCTCCCGCATCGCCGGCGAGAGCGCCCCGTCGTTCGCCGACCCGGGTGTTGTTATCGCCTTCACGTACACGGTGGTGGTGGTGGCGTTCATCAGCTACGTCGTGTGGTTCTGGCTGCTGTCGCGCCATTCGCCATCGGCCATCTCCGCCTTTACCTTCCTGACGCCCATCTTCGGCGCGTTAGCCGGCGCCGTGATCCTGGGCGAGGCGCTGACGATTCGGATCGCCATCGCGCTGGTGCTGGTGGCTTGGGGTATATACCTCGTCAACCGGCCGGCAGGCGCAGCGAGGGCTTGACGTCCCCCCTCATGGGGGCCTTATTCACGCTGTCAGTCGGCCGGACGGTCGCTGCCAGCGGACGCGCTCATGAGCGACCGGCGCTGGTGGAGGAAAGTCCGGGCTCCATGGGAACACGGTGGCGGCTAACGGCCGCCGGGGGTGACCCTAGGGAAAGTGCCACAGAAATCAAACCGCCAGCGGCGGCTCTCCGGAGCCCACGCCGGTAAGGGTGAAACGGTGCGGTAAGAGCGCACCGCGCTTCTGGCGACAGAAGCGGCACGGCAAACCCCACCGGGAGCAAGACCAAATAGGGGTGGCCGGGCGCGCAGGCGAGAGCTTGTGGCGCCAGGCTCGTTTCCAAGCCCGCCACCCGGGTTGGTTGCTCGAGGCGGTCAGCAATGGCCGTCCCAGATGAATGGCCGTCGCGGAGGGGGCATCTTCTCCAGACAGAACCCGGCTTACAGGCCGACTGGCAGCTTTTACCGGGCGTAGACACCGGCCGGACTCGGTTGGTCTGATGGGGACCATCCTCAATCTCAGAAGCGGAAGCAGTCTTGCCGGTTGTACTGCAACTGCGGTAGTACGACAACGGAGCAATTTGCTGCGCGTGCGGCTGACCAAGGTGAAGTGCCCAAGGCAGTAGGGCGCTACATGGGGATATGCTGGCGGCCGAGGTCGACCGCCACGGCCACTCTCTGGACCGAGGTGATGCGGCCACGAGCCAACGGCACATCCGGGCCTGCCGATCGCCACGACCCTGGCGCTGACATGCGCGAGCGCGGGCGGGCTGCTGGTCCCGTCCAGCGTATCGCCATCATCGGACCTGATTGGCGCAGCCTGGTCCGGCTGCGCGGTGATCTCATTTCAGAGCTGCGTGCCAGGGGGCACCAGGTCCTCTGCCTCTCGCCCAGCGACCGGCTCAGCGGCTCGGATGAGTATGCGCGTCGGCTCGATTCTCTTGGGGTCGAGTGCGCGAGCTTCCCACTCGAGAGCGGCCGCTTGCAGCTGCTTGCCGACCGCAAATCCATTGCTAGGCTCGCAGAAAAGCTGGCGGACTGGAGAGCCCACGCCGCCCTCGCGTTTCAGCCGAAACCGATGCTGCTGGGCGCGCTCGCCGCGCAGCGTGCGGGCGTGGGCCGGATCGTCCCGCTGGTGGCGAATCTCGGGCCGGAGCTCGGCGCGCTCGATGGTCCGGACTGGCGCTGGCGGCGCCTGGCGCGTGCGGCCTTCGCAGCAAGCGATGTCATCGTGTTCCATAACCACGCCGATCCGGGTCGATTGCGCGCGCTGGGACTGCTGCCGAGGCACGCTGGCGTGCGGGTCGTTCCCGGCGCCGGCGTCGACCTCGACCATCACGCCGCCCAGCCGCTGCCACGAACCGACAGGGAACTGACGTTTTTGATGCTCGCTGCCCGGGAGCGCGAGAAGGGCGTGACGGCATTCTGCGCCGCTGCACGCCAGATCCGAGCATGGTGGCCCGCTGGCCGCTTCATTCTTGCCGGCCCGGATGGGACGGGAGCGGGGGCCATCAGCAAGGGCGAGCTGAATGACTGTTCCGGTGGGGCAGTCGAACTGCGGGGCGATCACGACGACGTGCGTCCGCTCTTCGCCGAGGCGCATGTCGTCGTGCTGCCATCGGTCAGGGAAGGGATGTCGCGCGTGCTGATCGAGGCTCTGGCCAATGCCCGCCCGATCATCACGACCGATGTTCCGGGCTGCCAGGAAACGGTTGATGATGGTGTCAACGGCATCCTGGTCCGTCCGCAGGACGCGGATCAACTTGCCGTCGCCATGCGCCACCTGATGGGTCATCGGCACCTGCTCCCGCCGATGGCACGTGCAAGCCGGCTCAAGGCCGAAAGGCTGTTCGACGTCCGCTATGTCAATGCCGCGCTCATGGCGGCGATGGGACTCGCATAGGCCGCTCAGCCGGGTGTTTCGGTGAGCGCTATGCCTGTGGGCTCGATCCGCCGCCAGGACCTGACCCGGCGCTCGATGACCGCGATGACCGCCTCGGCTACGCGCGCGCCGGTTGCCGCCTCGAATGCGCTGAGGGCGGGCGCCGCTGACAATCTCAGGACTGCCGGTCCCGTCTCGTCTTCGCCGACTTCGACGACCGCCAGCCGCATATCGAGCGCGGCGGCCGCTGCGAGGGCCATGGCCCGTTCCACCTCGAGCTTACGCGCGCTGGCGTCGTAGTCCTTGCCGAGCCGCCGCTCGAGCACCGCCACCACCGATCCGCCGATGACCAGCAATCTCAGTAATGGGCTGAAGCGGCCGCGAACGGCAATCGGGGGCTCGGATGCGGCGCTCAAGGTCTGCGCGGGAACGGGAATTCCTTTCGCCACGAGCCTCTGGCGCATCGCATACGGGTTGAGCAGGAGATCGAGTGCGTCACCGGGGTTGATGGAATAGCTGCCCGTCAGCTCGAGCTGGCGGACGACAGCCGCCGCAAACGCCCCATCGCCAGGGCTGATCCGCGGGATGACGGCATCGTAGTGTCCGACCGGCTCGTTGCCGAGCAGCAGCTGCGGCCCGGAGGCATCGATCACCAGGCTCATGCGACTGACGTCGAGGGGCTCCAGCACATGCCCGCGCGCGTCTGCAGCGGCGACCAGCCGGCGGTTGGAGGGGCTGCCGGCGCGCCGCGTCAGCAGCGCGATGCGCAAAGGCCGATGGACGAGGTCGTGGCGCGGCACGTGCCGGTAGAGCCGGTAGCCGAGCTTCGGCTGCAGATAGGAGGCCGCCGGATCGACGCGGACGTCGCCCCGGATGGCCTGCCGGCCGAGCAGCATGCGATAGGCCATCGTCTCCCGGTTCGCGAGGGTCACCTCAATCGGCCACGTCCGCTCGCCGATCTCGACCCGCGTGGTGATGACGCAGCGCATCTCCCGCTCGCCATTGGAACTCGTGACCTCCCGCCGGTCAATGACGGGAGCCGAGCAGTAGATCATGATGTCGGTCCGGCCCGGTATGGGATGGATGCCGAATCGGACCATGGGCGAGGCCGCGGGCCCGAACGGCTCGATCTCGAAGGCGTGTAGCGCCGAGGTCCTGGCGCCCGTGTCCACTTTAGCCTTGATCGCCGGCAAGCCGAGGTCGGGCAGCGCGACCCATTCAGCCCAGCCAATTGTGAATGGCATCGGATATCAGCCTTCGCTCACTGAGCCGTCCGTAACGCAATTGCGCGCAGGCTGCAAATCGTGATGGGCCTCGCGGCTCAGCGCGCGATTGACCGGGTCGATCCGGTCGCTTATCTCACCGACATGGCCAAGCTTCCAATCATTCGGATTCCCGACCCGGTCTTGCGGCAGGTCTCCGCGCCCATCGAGCGCGTGGACGATGAGCTGCGCCAGCTCGTCGAAAACATGTTCGAGACCATGTACGCGGCGCCGGGCGTAGGTCTGGCGGCCGTGCAGGTGAACGTGCCGCGCCGGCTCCTCGTGATCGATGCCGCCGAAGAGGGCGAGGAGCGGCGGCCGCTGGCGATGATCAATCCGGAGATCCTGTCGTTCGGCGACGAAAAGCGCCTCTACGAGGAGGGGTGCCTCTCCATCCCTGACGTTCACGTCGAAATCGAGCGGCCGTCGTCCTTGCATGTGCGCTACCTCGACGTCGAGGGACGCGCGCAGGAGCTGTCCGCGCAAGGGCTGCTGGCGACGGTCATCCAGCACGAGATCGACCACCTCGAAGGACGGCTGATCATCGATTTCCTGTCGCGCCTGAAGCGCGACATCATCGTGCGCAAGTTCAAGAAGCAGGCAAAGAGCGCCGCCTGAGCTGCGACTGCAACTCATCGGGCATCACGCGAGAGGCAACCCGTGTCGCTGCGCATCGTCTTCATGGGGACGCCCGAGTTCTCGGTGCCGACCCTCACCGAGATCATGGCGGCGGGGCACGAGGTCGTGGCCGTGTATACGCAGCCGCCGCGGCCGGCGGGTCGCGGGATGAGCGCGCGCAAATCGCCGGTCCAGCTGCAGGCCGAATCGAGCGGCATTCCCGTTTTCACGCCGAAGTCCCTGAAGGGCGCTGCCGAGCAGGACGTCTTCCGCACCCACGATGCGGATGTGGCCGTCGTCGTGGCCTTCGGGCTCATCCTGCCGCGGCCGATTCTGGATGCGCCGCGTTTCGGCTGTCTCAACCTGCACGCGTCGGCTCTGCCGCGCTGGCGGGGCGCGGCGCCCATACAGCGCGCGATCATGGCGGGGGATGCGGAAACCGCCGTGATGGCGATGCGCATGGAGGAGGGGCTGGATACCGGCCCGGTATGTCTCGCCGAGCGCGTTCCCATCGGCTCCAATACGACGGCCGGGGAATTGCATGACGTCCTGGCGCGGGTCGGTGCGAGCCTCATGGTGCGCGCGCTGGCGGCGCTGGAGCGTGGCAGCCTCGATTGCACGCCGCAGCCGCAGGATGGCGTGACCTATGCGGCCAAGATCGACAAGTCGGAGGCGCGAATCGACTTCGGACGCCCTGCAACCGAGGTTCACAATCTCATCCGGGGTTTGTCGCCGTTTCCTGGTGCCTGGTTCGAGGCTGGCCCCGAAGGGCGGCGGGAACGGATCAAGGTGCTGCGGTCGGAAATTGCGGACGGCAACGGCCCGGCCGGAGCGGTGATCGACGACCAGCTGACGGTCGCCTGCGGCGCCGGGGCGGTGCGTCTCACGGTGCTCCAGCGCGCTGGTCGCAAGCCTGTCTCAGCCGGCGAGTTCCTGCGCGGTTTCGATCTGCTTGCCGGAACGATGGTCGGCTGACGCGGGCGCGACCCCAGACGCGGCAATCGGTCCATCTCAAGAATGCGAGCGCGGTGACGCTCCGCCGATGAGGGCTTGCCGAGGCTTGGGTGAGTGGCTACGAGTTGCCCGCATGCCCCGCTACCGCATCACAATCGAATATGACGGCACCCCATTCGTCGGGTGGCAGATCCAGGCGAATGGCGTTTCCGTTCAGGGAGAGCTTGTTCGTGCCATCCGGCAGTTCGCGGGTGAAGAGGTGGTGGTGCGTGGCGCCGGCCGGACCGATTCCGGCGTTCACGCGCTGGGGCAGGTGGCTCACTTCGACCTTGCTCGTGCCTGGGAGCCGTTCAAGGTCCGCGAGGCGCTGAACTATCATCTGAAGCCAAGCCCGATCGTGGCGCTCGACTGCGTTCTCGCCGCCGATGACTTCGATGCGCGCTTTTCCGCGACGGGCCGACACTACCTCTATCGCGTCCTGAACCGGCTGGCTCCGGCCGCGCTCGATCGCGACCGCGTATGGTGGCAGCCGGTGCCGCTCGATGCGGTCGCGATGCACGAAGCAGCGCAGCATCTCGTCGGCCGGCACGACTTCTCGACTTTCCGCGCCGCTGGTTGCCAGGCGAAGTCGCCGATCAAGACCTTGGACCGCTTCGACGTGTTCGCGGTCGGCGAGGAGATCCACTTCGAGACCTCCGCGCGCTCCTTCATGCACAATCAGGTGCGGTCCATGGTCGGCAGCCTGAAGCTGGTCGGCACCGGACGCTGGAGCCCAGCCGATCTCGCCCGGGCACTCGCCGCACGCGACCGGGCGGCCTGCGGGGCCGTGGCGCCGGCGCACGGGCTCAACCTCGTCAAGGTCCACTATGGCGAGCGTGCCAAGGGGGCACCCGACTCGGACGACGAAATTGCCTGATCCAAGTCAATGTTGGTTTCGCAGCCTCGGAATTACGCGACCAGGACCGATAACCGCACATTGATATCACGATCATGGCCGATGTGACCTCGGACGATGACTGTTCCATCATCATGAGGCACGATGTTGTGAATCTCCATACTGGCGGCCCCCTGGAACGGCTTCCATTGACCGCCGAAAACGCCGACCTCGGAAATGGATATGAATACCCTGCTTCTGGAATTCACAACACCTCTCAGGTCCAAGCGCTTTTCGAACCCATGATGGTCTGCGAATTGAAACCAGCTCAGGTCTATAATACGAGGTTCAGGTCCGTCAGCCTCGCGAGCAATAGGCTGCAGTGGTGGCTCCACTGATCTCGACATGTCTTCCGGGGATAGGGTATCAGTCGGAACTGCAGTCGACGTAGTGCTCATTCCTTCCTCCCTTCCGCAATGTTGGTGGTTTGAACTTGGGGATCAAAAGCAGGCGAGCCGCCCCTCGTTCAGAAGCGATAATAAGGTGAGTGCGGACGAAACGCCAGCAATAAGACGAGTATTCCTCGATTGCTCAAGTGTGGCGAGGCAATCCGATAAGCCACTGCAGCAAATCGCTTGCAGGAGGAAGACTTGCCATATTCTCGAAAAAAGGCCCGCCGCGTATTCGGCGGGCCAGTTTCGGGGAGGAAACGGACCCACGCGCCTTTTGGAGGGCGACTGGCACACCTCCGAAAGCAAGGTGAGTCGGCTCATAAACGTGCAACATCGAGTTGATGTTGCCGGTGCGGCAATATGATCGAAGATCCGAGTTTTCGGCGGGCCGGGTGGGGCAAATTCGGTTGCGGCTCGCTCGACCTTCGC
>JAEZHL010000194.1 GCA_023416575.1 Pseudomonadota bacterium | reverse complement strand
AGGATAATCCGAGCACGGACTATCATCAACAGTGCCGTTCGGTTGATCTAGTGCTGCTCCATTGCGTCGATAGCAGCACGCGCTACGCGGTCCAGCCAAGCGTTCGGAGCGCTTAGCGTTCGTTTCCGGGCGGAAGTAGTATGGTCGCGCAACGCACACACGGCGATAGCGGCGAAGCTGCGCAGTGCATCGATCGTCTGGTTCCGGTCGGTGTTCACCAACAGGTGTGGCCGTCCTTGGCTATTGCGTGTTCCTTTCTTTATGCGGAAGCCGGACGATATGGCCACTGGCGGTCGTGCCTTGGCGCAAGACTGGTCCGGAGGACACGCGAATTATCGAGCCTTCGGCACTTCTGACGCTGGATCCCGGATCTCCTCGCCGCTGAACCGCGGCTCGTCGTCCGGGATGACGGCACAGGCGATCTAAGGATAGAGCCGCTCCCGTGCCCAGGGCTCCGGGGCTGCTGCCCGACGGAACTGGACCCGGTCGTGCAGGCGGAACGGCCGGTCGTGCCAGAACTCGATCTCCAGCGGCACCACGCGGAAGCCGGACCAATGGGGTGGGCGGGGAATTTCGCCGATCGCATACTTCGCCGCGTGCAGCGCTACCGCCTTCTCCAGCGCGAACCGGCTCTCGAGCGGCCGGGACTGTGCGCTCGCCCAGGCACCGATGCGGCTGCCGCGCGCGCGGGTCGCGAAATAGGCATCGGCCTCCTCCGTATCGACCGGACTGACGAGCCCGCGCACGCGCACTTGCCGGCGCAGGCTCTTCCAGTGGAAGCAGAGCGCGGCCTTGCCTGTGGCCAGGATCTCGCGGCCTTTTGCGCTCTCGTAATTGGTGAAGAAGACGAAGCCGCGGTCGGAACGCTCCGGCCCGTCGACGCCCTTAAGCAGCACCATCCGGACGTTGGGCAGCCCGTCCGGATCGACGGTGGCGAGCGCCATGGCATTGGGATCATTGGGCTCGTGCGCGACCGCATCCTTGAACCAGGCATCGAAGAGCGCGAACGGCTCCTCAGCGCCGGTGAAATCCTCAGCCTGGGGCGCCGCGTAGTAGTCCGGTTTCGGTTGGTCGGCCATGGCGCGTTGCTCTCCATTGTCGGCGGCCGCCGCGAACAGGGCAGCCGATCAGATCCCCTTAACCCTCGTCGGGTAGGCTGGGGAACGAGTAGCCCGTCCTGCGGTGGCGGGTCCAGCGAGTTTCGAGTTCGAGTGTATCGTCATGCGTCAACCTGCCCTCGACGCCGTGTGCGCGTCTTGTTGCGCACTGGCACTCATCGCGCTGCCGGTCGCTCTCGGCAACGTCAACGCCGCCGAGCAGAGCTCCATCGGCCGCAAAACCCCGAGCCTCGAAGGCCTCAAACGGCCTGATCAGCAAAGGCCTGTCGAACTCGCCCTCGATGCCAGCGACGAGGCCGTCGCCCTCCACGCAGTCCATATCGGTCTCAGCGAGATGCCGGATGGAGCAAGCTTCGTCTGGCGCCGCGCCCACGGCCGGCTCAGCGGGGTGGTGCAGCCGAAGTTCTCCTTCAAGAACGCGGCCGGCGACATCTGCCGACAGGTGACGCTGACGCTCAAGTCGGGCAGCTACAGCCGCACCGTCGAGGGCGCCGCCTGCCGCCAGCCTGATGGCGCGTGGTCCCTCGAAGGCTGACCGCTCCAGCATCCTGCGACCGATCTTCACCTTGCATCACATCGGCGTGGCGGCTCCTCGCGACCCCGGAACTGGTCTGTTACGCGCCCAAGCAACCTGCGCTACGGCTACGTGCATAGCGCCGTCGACTGGCAGGCCTTTGCCTAAGTCCCAGTTCCGCGCTAATCAAGTTCCGCACCCGCGGCGGTCGAGACCGCGGGCTCTTTTCTTCGGCATTGCTCCACGACAACTCCGGCCTCGCACGGCTCCAAGAAACGAGAACTTCAATGTCAGGCTTGCTGTGGGCCGTGTTCACGATCGTGGCCGCAGGAGGACAAACCCTCCGTAATGCCATGCAGAAGGAGCTGACGACGACGCTCGGCACTGTCGGCGCGACACACGTCCGCTTCCTGTACGGGCTTCCGTTCGGCCTGCTTTTCCTCGCGATCGTGCTGTTCGCCACGGGCTCGCCCCTGCCCCACCTCAACCAGACGATGCTCGCCTGGACGACCGTTGCTGCGCTGGCGCAGATCTGTGCGACGGCCCTGCTGCTGGCGGCCATGCGTGAGCGCTCGTTCGTGGTCATCACGGCGCTCTCCAAAACCGAGCCTGTGCATGTGGCAGTCTTCGGGCTCGCCTTCCTCGGGGATCAGCTCTCGGCCGGGCTGATCGTCGCGATCATGGTCGCGACGACCGGCGTGGTGGTCATGTCCTGGCCACGCCAGACCGCCGACGCCTCCATCTCGTGGTCCTCGGCCGCGCTCGGCATCGGCTCCGGCGCCATGTTCGCCATCGCGGCGGTCGGCTTTCGCGGCGGCATCAAGGCACTCGAGGCGGACTCGTTCGTGCTTGCAGCATCGACGACGTTGGCCGTCGGCCTCGTCATCCAGACGGCCGTGCTGTCGCTCTACCTGCTGGCCCGCGACCGCGAGAAGCTCATCGCCCTCTTCCGGGCCTGGCGGCCGTCGATCACCGCGGGCTTCATGGGCGCTTTCGCGTCACAGATGTGGTTCCTCGCGTTCGCGCTCGAGAGCGCGGCGAAGGTGCGGACCCTGGCGCTGGTCGAGATCCTGTTCGCGCAAATGATTTCGCGGCAGATGTTCAAGCAGAGCATCGCCTCGCGTGAGGCGGTCGGCATCGGCCTGATCATCGTTGGCGTCGTGATGCTGCTGAACGTGAGCATCTGAGACAGGACACGGACCCGGGGACGAGGTTAGCCCCCGGGTGGCTTGGGAACCGTAAAGCGGAAACTGGCTAGCGTGCGAACGCGCTCCCCGAGGGGCTCGGCCTACGAGCCCCCGGCGTCTCCGCCACGCGGTCAGTCACCCGCCTTGATGACGGAGATGTCCGGCGCGTCCTCGTTCTTCATGCCCTGCACGTGGTAGCCGGCATCGACATGGTGCACCTCGCCCGTGACGCCCCGGGACAGGTCTGAAACCAAGTAGAGCCCTGCTGCGCCGACGTCCTCGATGGTGACGGTACGCCGCAATGCGGAGTTGTACTCGTTCCACTTCAGGATGTAGCGGAAATCCGCGATGCCAGAGGCGGCCAAGGTCTTGATGGGCCCCGCCGAGACGGCGTTGACGCGGATGCCGTCCTTACCGAGATCGGCAGCGAGGTAGCGCACGCTGGCCTCGAGCGCCGCCTTGGCGACGCCCATGACATTATAGTGCGGCATCACCTTCTCGGCGCCATAATAGGTCAGCGTCAGCAGCGATCCACCGTTGCTCATCAGCTTCTCGGCCCGCCGCGCCAGCGCCGTGAAGGAGTAGCAGGAGATGAGCATCGTCTGTGTGAAGTTCTTCTCGGAGGTATCGACGTAGCGTCCGTCGAGCTCGTTCTTGTCCGAGAAGGCGATGGCGTGAACGAGGAAATCCAGGCGGCCCCAGCGTTGCTTGAGATCCTCGAAGACGGCGTCGATCGAGTTGGGATCGGTGACATCGCAGGGCAGGACGACGTTCGACCCGAGCTCCGCGGCCAGCGGCTCGACGCGCTTCTTCAGGGCGTCACCCTGGTAGGTCAGAGCCACTTCTGCGCCCTGCGCGGCAACAGCTTTGGCAATGCCCCAAGCGATCGACCGGTTGTTGGCGACGCCCATGATGAGGCCCCGCTTGCCGGCCATCAACGCTCCGGTTGCATTACCCGATTCCGCCCCGTTGCCCGTCATGAGCCCTTGCCCCTGTGTACCGTCATTGCGAGCGCATCCTAAGCACCAATGACGCCAAGAATCCAGATGGGGCCCTGGTGCGGCAGGCGGCCGCTGCTACTCTACCGCTTTCAAATGGGTCTTCCAGTCGGGGCTTCTATCTGTCCACTGGTTCGGCATAACCGAACTTCGGAATTATGGAAGGAGTTGCGGCTCAATGAGACTCTACTATGCACCCGGTGCGTGCTCGCTCTCTCCGCATATCGTCCTGCGCGAGACGAAAACGCCCTTTGAGCTGGTGAAAACTGATCTGAAGTCGAAGACGACTCAGGATGGACGTGACTTCCGGCAGATCAACAAGGCCGGCTATGTACCTGCGCTGCAGCTCGACGATGGAACGGTTCTCACCGAGGGGCCTGCCATTGTGCAGTACGTTGCCGATACGGCCCATGGCGCGCATCTCGCCCCACCCCCAGGCACGATCGATCGCTATCGGCTGCAGTCCTGGCTGAATTTCATTTCGAGCGAGCTGCACAAAGGCTTCTCCCTGCTCTTCAAGAACAGCATGCCGGAAGCGGCGAAGACCGCCGCGCGTGAGACCCTGAAGTCACGGATCGCGCTGCTCGACGAGCATCTCGCCTCGCACAAGTACCTGATAGGGGACGACTTCACAGTTGCAGATGCCTACGCATTCACGGTGCTGCGGTGGGCGAAGCCGAACGGAACCGATCTCGCCGCGTATCCGAACGTCGCCGACTACCTCGCCAGGATCGCCGACCGCCCCGCGGTCAACGAGGCGATGAAGGCCGAAGGCCTCAGCTGAGCACGCGACAGAGACAGTTCGGGATACAGGCAATGGATACGATGAACCGCCAGGTCAAACTTGCCCGCCGCCCGCAACCGGGCCCTCTGACGAATGACGTGTTCGCCATCGAAAGCGCTCCCCTTCCCGAGCCAGGACCGGGAGAGTTCCGCGTCAAGATCGAGTACGTCTCCCTTGACCCCGCCATGCGCGGATGGGTGGCGGAGGGCCGCTCGTACATAGCTCCCGTCAAGGTCGGCGCCGTGATGCGCGCCTTTGTGGCGGGCCATGTGGATGCCTCCAATCACCCCGATTTCAAGCCGGGCGACTCCGTACAGGGCCTCTTGGGCGCACAGCAGTACGCCATCTCCAATGGTGCCAACGTTTGGAAGGTGGACACGAGTCTCGCTCCGCTGCAGCGTTGGGTCGGCGGATTGGGAATGCCCGGCTGGACGGCCTACTTCGGCCTGCTTGAGGTCGGCCAGCCCAAGCCCGGCGAGACCGTCGTCGTGTCCGCGGCATCCGGCGCGGTCGGCTCGGTGGTCGGACAGATCGCCAAGATCAAGGGCTGCCGCGCGGTCGGCATCGCCGGCGGGCCGGACAAGTGCCGCTATCTCACCGACGAGCTCGGGCTCGATGCGGCTGTCGACTACAAGGCCGGCAATCTCGCGGCCGACCTCAGGGCCGCGTGCCCCGATGGCATCGATGTCTATTTCGAGAATGTCGGCGGCGAGATCCTGGACACCGTCCTGTCGCAGATGAACTTGTTCGGGCGCATTCCGGTGTGCGGCCTCATCTCGGCCTACAACGCGCCGACACCGCCGCCCGGCCCGCGCAATCTCGCCTCGGTGCTGATCAATCGCCTGAAAATGCAGGGCCTTATCGTCTTCGACTGGGCGGACCGCATTCCGGAGGCGATCCGCGATCTCGGCACCTGGCACAAGGAGGGGCGGCTGAAGAGTCGCGAGGACGTGAGGGAGGGCGGCCTCGACGCATTCCCGGCCGTCCTCAATCTGCTGTATACCGGCGGCAACCGAGGCAAGCTCATATTGAAGATCTGAGGGGGGCAGCAAGGAATGCGGGGGGACAGGACGATCTACTTCGTCCGGCACGGCGAGACCGACTGGAATGCGGCCCGGCGCCTGCAGGGGCAGACGGACATCTGCCTGAACGAGACGGGCCGTCTGCAGGCGGCCCGCAACGGGCGGATGCTGAAGGAGCTGATCCGCGATTTCGCGGCGCTGGATTTCGTTGCCAGCCCGTTGAGCCGCACCCGGGAGACGATGGAGATCGTGCGCTCGGAGATCGGCCTCGAGCGCTCCGCATTCCGCACCGACGAGCGGCTGGTGGAGATCAATTTCGGGCACTGGGAAGGCTTTACCTGGCAAGAGCTGCCGGACCGTGACCCTGAGGGCCATCAGGCGCGCCTGGCCGACGCCTTCGGTTGGCGTCCGCACGGTGGTGAAAGCTATCGTGACCTGACAGAGCGTATCGCGCCGTGGGTCGCGAGCCTCGAGACCGACGTGGTCGTCGTTTCACACGGCGGGGTCAGCCGCGCGCTGCGTGGCCACCTGCTCGGCCTCGATCCATGCGAGGTGCCTCACCTGGAGGTGCCGCAGGACAAGGTTCTGGTGCTGAGACCTGGAATCATCGAGTGGCACTAGCCGATCGGACGGATCGGCAGCCAGCAATCGGAGCGATCTGATGTCGAGAGCCGAAGCAGCGGCAGCTTCGGCTCTCTCATGTGTTTGTCGTGACGTGCAAAACGGTTGCTCAGACCGTCCTGCGGTCACGGCGGTCAGCTCGCGCGTGCCTCGAGCTGAGTTCGCATGACCGCGACCTCGGGCGTACTCAGCCCTCAATCCCAGTCCACACAGGACGCACTGCTACGGCTGCGCAAATCGTTCGTTAGCTCCCAGATCGGGACCAACGAATCACGATTTGGCGCATCATCTGCTTAAGCCTGCATTTCTTCATTGTCATCCGGTCTTCGACTGTTGCGTCGCGGGGAGATTGAGCGCAATACTGATTAAATCTATCAGGCATTGCACTCGAAACCAGTAGAAGGTAGGGGTCGGAAGCGCTGCCACAATGCAGCCATCAGTCAGTCTACAACCGATACCCGCGGTGACTGGGTGAGTGATCACAAGGGCATGATCGGTAACCATTTTTCACTTGAAGTGTAACGCCGCCCTGATAGCTTGACGCACCGCAAAATCTGATGATCACAACACTGCTGGTTGTGGATCGAATCGGTAGGAGAAGCTGACGTGAGAGCCCTTTGTCTGCGTTGGGCGCTAGCCATTGCCTTCGGGACTGCCATGGTCGCGCAGGCCAGCGCGCAGCAACAGAATACCGCACCAGCTACGAAGCGTCCGGCTCCAGCACACGTCCAGATGACGGAGCGCGTCAACGAGAATACGGTGACGATCGTCTCCGGCACGCCCGCCGGCACCTATCTCAGCGTCGCCTATGACATGGCCGCCGTGCTCGACAAGGGTGACGATCTCCGCGTCCTCCCGATCGCTTCCCGGGCGGGCGTCCAGAACGTGCGCGACATCCTCTATCTGAGGGGCGTGGATATGGGCATCGTCCAGTCGGACACGCTGACCCTGCTGAAGCAGACGGGCGAGTTCGGCAGCAACATCGACCAGCGCCTCGTCTACGTCACCAAGCTCTACAACGAGGAGATGCACATCATTGCCGGCCCGGGCATCAACAGCCTCGAGGACCTCAACGGCAAGAAGGTCAACTTCTCGGATGTCGGCAGTGGCACGGAGCAATCGACGCGGATCGTGTTCGATCTGCTCGGCATCAAGGCCGAGAAGGTCAACATGGGCCAAGCGGACGCGCTGCTGAAGGTCAAATCCGGCGAGATCGCGGCGACGGTCTTCATCGCTGGCCGGCCCGCCGCCGCTGTCGCCAAGCTGCCGAAGGATCCGGATTATCGCATTCTGCCGATGCCCTTCACGGAAGGGCTCGAAGAGGCCAGCTATCTGCCCGCCGCTCTGACCAGCGAGGATTACCCGAACCTCATCCCCGAGGGAGAGCGAGTGGAGACCATCGCCGTCGGCGCGGTGCTTGCGGTCTACAACTGGGCCCGCAATACCGACCGCTACCGTCGTGTCGACAACTTCGTGAACGCGCTGTTCGAAAAGTTCGAGGAGTTCCAGAAGCCGCCTCGCCACCCGAAGTGGAAAGAGGTGAATCTGGCAGCGAACCTGCGCGGTTGGCAGAGGTTCCCCGCCGCCCAGGAGAAGCTCGATCAGCTCGCGAGCCAGTCGAGCGCGAGCAGTGCGGTGGCCATCAATCCTGCCCTGGCACGGCAACAGGCTGCACGGGTCGCGCCCAACAATGCCGCGGAACAGGAGCGTCTGTTCCGGCAATTCCTGGAATGGAGCAAGTCGCAGCGCAAGCAGTAACGGAAAGGGTCCGGAGGCGGCGCTCGGATAGGGCGTCAGGGAGGGAGCAATTCCAGTGCTTAAGGTAGCGCGGTTGTTGGCGAGATTTGTCTTGGGTCTGGCGGCGCTGGCTGCCGGCCCGGTCTGGCTGGTCGGCGCGTCCAGCGCTGAGGCGCAGGCGACGCGCGGCACCTACAGCATCAGCATCGCCGCGGTGCTTCTGGCCGAGCCGGGCGTCGAGACGCCGTTGCCGATCCAGATCGCGCCAAGTGACAACCTGCCGAAGAGCAGCTTCATCCGCATCCGGGGGCTGCCACCGTCGGTGACGCTGTCGGAAGGGCACGTCATCGCGGCTGGCTCGTGGGCCGTGCCACTCTCGGCCCTGCCGACGCTGAAACTTGCAGCGCCGATCGCCGGAACGGGGAAGTCCGAGTTGACAGTGGCACTCGTCGGCATCGACGGAACCGTCTGGGCCGAATCGAAGGCGGCCCTGGCCGTGATCGCGGCGGCGTCGCTCCCGGTCGGCAATCACGGGCAAGCCCAGCCCGCCCAGACAACGGTGGCGACGGTTGGCCCCGCCAATCCGGCCTCGAAGGCAGACGTCCCCCCTGCGATCACTCTGCCCGAGCCTCCCGCGGGCAGCTCGGCGAGCAAGGCGCCGACGCGCACACCGATCAAGCCAGAGGATAACGAGCGCGCTCAAGGGCTCATTGCCCGGGGTGACGACATGCTCGCGGATGGAGACGTCGCCGGCGCCCGCCTCTATTATCAGCGGGCCGCCGACCTGGGGCTGGCAAGAGCCGCGGTACTGCTTGCCGAGACCTACGATCCGGAAGAGCTCGGCCGGTGGCGCATCACGGGCATGCGGCCGGACGTGAAAATGGCACGGCGCTGGTACGAGCAAGCCCTGCAGCTCGGAGCCCCAGAGGCGGACGCGCGGCTCCGGCGTCTTCCTTCACCCTGAGGGCGCGCGCCCGAGCTTCTCTACGATGAGGCGCGCGGATCGCTTGGCCGCGCCACTCCCGTTGTCCGAGAACAATCCTCCGTTCACCATTTCCCTTAGGCTGAGCTTCAGGGTGCCTGAGTAGCGTCCGGGTCACGGCGGCAGCTGAACCGCCTGATTGGATGCGGGGGGAGTGGACGATGACACTCGTTGCGACGGAGAGCCAGCCTCCGGCTCATGGAGCCGGAGTTCCCGAGGAAGTCTACCTGCAGACGGTGCGCCTCATG
>JAEZHL010000142.1 GCA_023416575.1 Pseudomonadota bacterium | reverse complement strand
ATTCTCTTCGAGCGGCTCGGCATCAATGTGAACCCCGTCTACATCAACAACTCGATCGCCATCGAGAAGATGAAGACGGGCGAAATCGCCGCGATCCTCCATACGGTCGGCAAGCCGAACAACCTGTTTCAGAATCTGAAGCCGGACGTCGGCCATTTCCTGGAAGTTGAGTACACGGACCAATTCGCCGATTATTACGTGCCCTCGACCCATGGGCATGAGGACTATCCAAATCTGTTCAAGCCCGGTGAAAAGGTCGAGACGATCGGCGTTCCGGTGGTGCTTGCAGTTTATAATTGGGCCAAGGAAAACGATCGCTACCGTCGGGTGGAACGGTTCATCCAGTATTACTTCGAGCGCTTTGAAACGCTGAAGAAGCCGCCCTACCACCCGAAGTGGAAGGAGATCAATCTCGCCGCGAAGGTCCCTGGCTGGACCCGCTATATCGTCGCCGAAGAAATGCTGGCGAAGATGCAGGAGCCGGCGACGACAGCTCAATCCGCGCAAATCGATCCGAACTATGCTCGCTCGCAAGCCGTGCGCGCGGCTCCTGGCGACCGGGCAGAGCAGGAACGGCTGTTCCAGCAGTTCCTGGAATGGAGCAGGCAGAGGTCAAGGCGATAGGAGTTCGATCACCGGGCCCAGAAACGCGCTGAAAGCGTAAGCCCGGACGAGATGCTCGGGGCGACCCGACGGGAGGGGTACCCATGGCACAGTGGTGGACTGCAACGCAGGCAAGGCCCGCTGCTGGCGGGCGCCGCATCAAGCAGATCGTTTCGGTTCTCGCCGTGGCAGGGTGGGCGAGCCTGCCCTTCGCGCTCGGCGGCGCCGATGCTCAGACGAACGCCAACAAGCTCGTCATCAACGTCGCCTCGGTCATCCTGGCCGAGCCGGCGGTGGAGACGCCATTTCCGATCCAGATCGGTCCGGCCGAGGCCATCCCGCAGCAGACCTTCCTGCGCATCCGCGGCCTGCCGAGCACCGCGAGCCTGTCTGAAGGGCACGCTATTGCCGCGGGGGCATGGGCCATCCCACTGTCCGGTTTGCCCCGGCTGAAGATTGCCACGCCGGCGGGCGCATCCGGTAAGAACGACGTCACGATCTCCCTGGTTGGGATCGACGGTCGCATTCTCAGCGAGGTGAAGGCCACATTGCTGATTGCGCCCGCAGCCGCCATTACGCCTGCCCCATCGCAATCCGCTGAGAGGGCCGGAGCCAATACGGCGGCCCTCGGACCGCCCGGAATCGTATTGCCCATGCCTCCGCAGATGCGGCTGCCGCTCGAGCCACCCGTGCCGCCTGCGCCTGACATCAGCCAGGAGGATCGGGATCGCGCCCTCAGATACATGGAGCGCGGCGATGAAAACATGGCCAATGGCAACGTCACGAATGCGCGCCTGTTCTACGGACGCGCCGCGAACCTGAATTGGGGACCGGCAGCTCTTGCGCTCGCCGCCACCTACGATCCCAACGAGCTTTCGCGATGGGATATCGTTGGCGGCGTCGAAGCCAACCTGGTCGAAGCGCGTAAGTGGTACGAGCGGGCCCGCGAGCTTGGAGCGGCCGAAGCGAATGAGCGGCTGCAACGGCTCGGCGCACGCTGACGTTTGCTGATCGCGCAGGACGCGACAATTCACGTCGCGACTCAGCAATAGTCAGCAGACATCCGGCAAGGTCTTTCAGCCAAGATCGCACAGCCGGCCGTGCCGCACTGTCGGGGGAGCAGTGCAGCGGCGCATCTGCTCCGGGATCCAGGTCAGAGCACAGCGCCTGTGGCGCCTGAGCGGTTCACCGCTTCGGTGATCCTATCTCTGTCGATTGCCCTTTGGTGTTCCAGATCAAGGATCTGGCTCGGCCTCCAGTGCATTCTTGCCCGAGCCGTTCGGGAAACGGGGATAAAGCGCCCATGTTTCGCGCGGTGATCAGCCATGACCGGTAGCCAGTTGCCTGACTCGGCATATAGGCGGCGCGCAAGTGGCTAGGGTTTGCCAGCGCGTTCAGCGCAACCGGGCGCCTCCCCTTCCCCTCCTCGCAATCTGCGGACAGCTAGCCGGACTGCTTCGATTCCACCTCCGGCTGCCCCCGCAGGTGGCGGCTTCCCCAGCTCAGAAACGGCAGAGCCAGCGTCAGGATCACCGCAGCCATGATCGTTCCCGAGATCGGGCGGGTGAAGAATACGGTCCAGTCATTGCTGAAGCTAATCATGGTGTTCATGAACGCCTCCTCCGCGATCGGCCCCAGGATGACGCCGAGGATCAGCGGCGCGATCGGGAAGCGGAACCGCTCGAGCAGATAGCCGATGACGCCGAAGCCGAGCATCAGCCAAAGATCGGTGAGGTTGTTGCGGATCGACATGGCACCGATGAAGCACATCAACATTACGAAGGCCGAGACGACGGCCTCGGGGAAATCGAGCACCTTGACCAGTAACCGGATGAAATAGAACCCCAACACGCACATCAGCGCGATGCCGAGAAACACCGAGGCGAAGATCGTGTAGACCATGGTCGACGAGGTCAGCAGGATCTGCGGCCCCGGCTGCACGCCCTGCAGCATGAAAGCACCCAGCATTACAGCCGTCGCGCCGCTCCCCGGGACACCGAGGGCCAGCAGCGGCACCAATGCGCCGCCAACGGAGGCGGTCGAAGCACTCTGCGGCGCCACGATGCCTTCCGGAATGCCCGTGCCCATCTCGTTGCGCCGCTTGCCGTACTGGGCCTCGACACCATAGGAAACGAACGAGGCGATCGTAGCGCCGGCACCGGGCACCAGGCCGATCACGTTGCCGAGAATACTCGAGCGCAGGAACATCCACCGCAGAGCGAAGAACTCACGGAGGGTCGGCAGCCTCGTGGTCGTATTCGCGACTTTCTCCACCTGCTTGGTCGAAAAGCCCTTCTCCAGGCGCGCCAGCACCTCACCGACACCATAGGCGCCGACCATGACCACCAGAAAGTCGATGCCGTCGGCCAGGATCGGCAGCCCGAACGTGAACCTGTAGCTGCCATAGATGACATCGGTGCCGACGCTCGCGATGAGCAACCCCGCAGCCAGCGAGATGAGCGCATTGGGCAGCGAGCCGCGCCCGAGCGCAATGACACTCGCCAGGCCGAAGAGGACGATGGCGAAATATTCAGGCGTCGAGAACTTGAGAGCGAATTTCGCCACCGGCTGCGTCAGCAGCACCATGACGATCGCAGAAACGATACCGCCGCCGAGCGCCGCCACCAGCGTCCAGCCCAGCGCGTCGGCCGCGCGCCCCTTCTTGGCCATGGTGTAGCCGTCCCACAGGATCGGCACGTCCAGCGGCTCGCCCGGAATGCGGAACAGGATCGCCGTGAACGCGCCACCGTAGGTCCCGGAGACGTACATCGCCGTGAGCAACACGAGCGCTGCGGTAATGTCCATTTGATATGTAAAGGGCAGGACGAGGATGACGCCCATCACCAGCGTCAGGCCGGGCAGCACACCCACCAGGAGGCCGACGACGATGCCGAGCACCAGCATCAGCAGGTTCGCGGGCGTCAAGCAGTTGATGAAGCCGGCGCCGAGCTGAATCAGAATATCAGTCATGCCACTATCCTCGGGCGCGGGACTATTTGATCAGCAGCAGGTTCATGACGAACTGCGTCACCTGATCGAACGGCGGCTCGCCTCTTGGCAGCGAGACGTAGACGACTTTCAGGAAGATGAAGGCGAAGACCAGCATGCCGACCGTGCTGGTGGCCCAGATGGCGACGTGATTGCGTATGCCGCCGAGATACATGAACACGATCAGGAACAGGTACGACGCCAGCAGAAATCCGAGCTTTGGAACGAGCACGGCATAAACGAGCGTCAGGACGAGGCCACCGAGCAGCAGGCCTGTGCGCCGGCGCCCGCCCTCCTCCTCCTCGGCATCGGGCTCCTCACCCTGCAGATGTTCGGCGATGCCCTGAACGCTTTCTCCCGATCCGACGACCAGCAGTCGCGCGATCTCATAGAGGCACGCAAGAGCGATGATCACGATCGCGATGCGGGGCCAGAAATCGGGGCCGAGCTGCCCGGGCCGCGCGGGGTACGTGATGGTGCCCGCCAAGTGATAGAGGAAGGCGGCGACTGCCAGTCCTACCAGGTACGGGATGGTCAGCCTGAAGCGCTGCGCCATAATCGGATTCCGAGAAATGAGCGTAATCAGAAGCGGCTGGCGTGCTCAACCGCAAGGCACGGGCTCTGCTGCCGAAGGACAGCAGAGCCCAATTGCATTCACGGGCGCATCAGGACTTCGGGCCAGCGAACTTCTTCATGTCCTCGAGCTGCTGATCGACGAACTTTCCAGCCCCGGCGGCATCGATGAAGCTGTCGGGCGAAGCGAACTGCTCCTCCAGGAACTTCTTGTACTCATCGGTAGCCGCGGCCTTCGCGAGTGCTGCCGACAGTGCCGCGACCCGCTCCGGCGGCGTTCCGGCGCGGACGACGATCGAACGGAATTGCGGCAGGGCAACCTGATAGCCCAGCTCGTAGGAACTCGGCGTATCGCTAAAGGCCGGGTGGCGCTTCTCGCCGAAGATCATCAGCGGCCGCATCTGCTTGCTCTTCAGGAACTGGCCGACGTCGCCCGCCTGCTCGTAGAGCGCATCCGCGTGGCCACCGAGGATCGAGACATAGCGCTCGCTCGGTTTCGAGAACGGCACCTGCACGACCTTGACGCCCTTGCTCTCGAGATATTTCAGCGTGAAATCGTCGACGCTGCCGAAGCCGAGGGTCGCGACCTTCAGCGTGCCGGGCTTCTCCTTGGCTTCCTTTTCGAAATCAGCCCAGGATTTGAAGCGGCTGTTGTCGGCGACAAAGATGAACGACGGCGCCTGGATCATCACGGACACGGGTGTGATGTCCTCGGGCTTCCAGCGCGCATCGGGCCCCGCAAGCAACGCATGGCTGTCGGCGATGTAGATGGCCATCGAGTAGCCGTCTGCCGGCGTCGCCAGCAGCTTCGCCATGCCGGTGCCACCCGTGGCGCCGGGCACGTTGACCACCGGCAGCGACGTGCCGAGAGTGGGCTCGACGAGCTTGCCCGTGAGTCGCGCGAGCTGATCGGCGCCACCACCCGGGCCCCACGGAACGATCAATTCGATCGGGCGCGAGGGATACTTCTCCTGTGCCGAAGCTCCTGGCCCCCACACGGTTGTAGCGGCGGTCGCGATACCTAGTGCGATCGCAAAGGCTCTTGCGCAGTTTCGCATCATAGTCTCCTCCAGCCAACACCGGTCACCTGCAGCCGCGATTCGAACATGCAGCTCCGGCCTTTTTTCGAGCAGCTCTCCCCGGGAGAGTTGCGAATAGCTTTCGTCCGCCGACCAGCGGCGCAGCACTTCCAGCATGCTGCCGATCAGCAGGCTTCGCACACCACATGGCGGTTATCAGTCGCACATGGCGCAACGATGTCACCCGATCCGACAGGAGCACATTCGCCTGCAATTCTCCGAACAAAAACTATCCAGCAATTGCGGCCTATACGACATTTTCAGCCTACACGGGAAGCATGCTGTTTTTCCGCCAACTGCGCCAGGGAACCACTCGCCTGTTTCATGCGTTCCTGACCGCACGCTGGCACCGATCTCGGCAATCGTGCCGGCCCGCCCATGAGCGATGCGGAAGTAAGTGAGGTTGCATGAAAGGCATTCTACTGTGGTTCTTCGGGGTGCCGATCTCGGTCATCGCGCTGCTTTATCTGTTCGGGATCCTCTGAGCCCGATCCCACACGCCTCAACAATTCCTGAACTGCTTAGGCGGCCGAGCAGCGTTGCTGCGGGAACGGTCGGCTTGCGTTCGTGTTCAACAAACATTGAAACAGTCACAATCTGAGAGACGGATGGCGAGCTTCATATCGGCAGATATGATCCGGGATGCCGTCGGCGACTTGCTCGACGCGAACTGCGAGGTCGCCCGGGTGCTGCATCATCGGATGGCGTTTCGCGACGTCGACGCCTTCACCACGTTTCCCTTCCTGGCCATCGGCCATACCAGGGCAAGCGGTGACGCGCCCGAGCCCGTCGAGGAGCACATCGTCACCGTGCATCTCTGGCTGGCACCCGGCGAGACTGCCGCGGCCGAGGAGTTGATGGGAAGCATCAGGCGCGCGCTCGATGAGGGGCCGCTCCGGATCCAAGGCGCGTTGGTCCGCCGGTTCAGCCACGAGAAATCGAGCGCTCGGCTGGCGCCTGAGCTCGAGGCGCTGCATGCGACGGTCCGATATCGGCTGCGGATCTCGCGAGCGCTCGGCCGCTCTCCAACGAGGGAACGAATGCGGGGTGAGACCGTTCCTATCCTAGTATCGAACCAAATGGGAAAGAGAGCCGGATGACCGTGAGCACGACCACGATCGTCGCCATTACCGAAGAGACTATCAACCAGCCCGCTCCGGTGGTGGAGAGCGGCAAAGTTACTGGCCTCGAGCCGAAGCCGGCGCTTCCCGACCTGAAGGCTCGCAAGTCGGTGCGCTGGTACGAGGGCTACAGAGCGGGCTACTTCTGCTGATCGCTTGATGCCATCCCAGTGCACCATAGGACCCGGCCCAGCGGACCGGGTCCTCTTCTGTGTGCCTCGCCAAGAGCGGTAAACGCGGCTAAGGGCAGTTCATCGCCTCCCTCAGCACGACCGCCACGTGACGCGGCTTGCGGCCCGTGCAGTCGGTGATCTGGTGGCGGCACGAGAAGCCATCTGCCGCGATGATGGCATCGGATGGGGCGTTGCGGACTGCGGGTAGCAGCGACAG
>JAEZHL010000125.1 GCA_023416575.1 Pseudomonadota bacterium | reverse complement strand
CGGTCGCGGAACTTCTGACCATCGCCCGTCGGTTGGCGCTGCGGCGCGCCACCGCCACCACCAGCGGCAGCTGCTGCTGCGGGCGCGGGTTGCTGACGATCGCCGCCGCGCTTCTGGAAGCGCTGATCCCGGTTGCGACCGGGGCGTACATCCCCGCCGCGCTGCTGCTGCTGCTGCCCAGCCTCTTGAGATCCACGGCGGCGGCGGCGGTCGGGCCGCTCTTCGTGACGGCCGCGCGGGCGCCAGACGTCCTCGTACTTGATCTCTTCCGGCGCAGCCGCACTCTTCTCGGCTTCCGGAGCGGATACGGCCTCAGAATCGGCCACCACAGGCGCAGCCTCGGGCTCGATGGCGTTCGCTTCCGCTGGCGCATCGATAGAAGCGCCGTTCTCCGCCGGGGCTTCAGGCGCAGCGGCTGCCGGCACCTCAGGAAGGGGAGCGGCGACGCCATCGACAGCCTCGCCGACCGTCGGTTCCGTGGCAACAGCGTCGGCCGAAGCCGTTGCCCCGGACTCAGACTCCTGCGTTTCGACCGGCTCCGGCTTTGCCTGCTCGACTGGCTTCTGCTTCACCGGACGCCGATCAAGCCGGAAGCCCAGGCTCTTGAACACGTCGCTCAGCTCATCCGGCGAGCAGCCCAGAATGGACATCATCTCGGGGATGACAAGGAATCCACCATCTCCCGTCGATCCCTTGGGCGGCGGCGCGGACGGATTCTCCGGGTTCGGGCGCCAAGCGAGCAATGGCCGCACGAGGTCCGCAAGCCGCTCCAGAATGTCGATCCGCACCGCGCGCGGTCCGCAGACGTGATAGCCGCACGCCCGATAGAAGGGCTCGGGAACGGCAGGATCAGCCGGCGTCGAGGTGAGGCCGGGCCGTGGCGGCTGTGGCAGCGCGTCAAGCGACAACCCGTTCTCGCCAGCGTGCTTCAGGGCCCAGAGCACGAGCGTCAGCTCAGCCGGTGCAGGCTTCAGCAGCAGCGGGAAGTGGATGTTGAAGGCCCCGAAACGCACGCCGAACCGGCGCAACTGCGCCCGGCCCGCCTGATCGAGCGACTTCATCTCGTCGGCGATGCTTTCCCGCTTCAGAACACCGAAGTTCTCGGTGAGGCGGAACGCGATACCGCGCGCGAGGCCCGACAGGTCCTGCGCCTCCGAGAGCTCGACCAGCGGCTTCAACCGCTCGCGGATCGTGTCGGCGACCCACGTCGTGAGCCGCTCCTGGACTTTCTCCTTGTCCGACGCTTGCAGGTGCTCGTCGACCAGAAGCACGAGCTGCGGCTTGAGCGGATGCTCGCCGGGCTCGAGGCGCGCTATCTCGTCGCCGCGCCAGAGGATGCGGCCGTTGCGGGACAGCTTGAAGGCATCGTTCTTGGCGGCGGCGACGCGACGGGTGCGCATCGCAAGCTCCTTGGCGAGCACTTGCGCTGCCGCGTTCCGTGCCGCCTTGCCGTGAATGCCTTCGGCCTGCGCATCGGGGAAGAAGATGAACCCCTTCAGCCGTCCAACGTAATGGTTTTCGACCTGGATCGCCCCATCCTCGCCGATGTCGGCCGCGAGCCCATCCTTGTCCCGCATGCCGCGCATGAGCGCGCTGGTGCGCCGGTCGACGAACCGCTGCGTCAGCTGCTCGTGCAAGGCATCGGACAGGCTGTCCTCGATCGCCCGCGTGCGCCCCTGCCAATGCTCCGGATCGCGCAGCCAGTTGGCGCGGTTCGATACGAAGGTCCACGTGCGAATATGCGCGATGCGGTTGGCGAGCGTATCGATGTCGCCGTCCGTGCGGTCGGCGAGACCGACCTGCTTGGCGAACCAGTCCTCCGGAATCCGCTCCTCGCCCGACATCAGGAACTTGTAGAGCGTCGCGACCAGCTCGCCGTGGTTCTGCGAGGAAATCTTGCGGTAGTCGGGAACCTGGCAGACGTCCCACAGGATCGCGGTCGCGGCCGGCCCGCGCACCATGTCGACCAGCTCACGGTCCTCGCTCACGGTCTCGAGCGCGATGACGTCATCGGCCATGCGCGCGCGCGTGAGGCGCGCCTCGTTCGGAAACACCCGCAGACTTTCGCGGAGCGCATGAAGCGATGAGAAATCGAGACGTCGGTTGCGCCACTGCAGGAGCTTGACGGTGTCGAACGTGTGCGACTCCAGGCGCTCGACGAGATCGCTTTCGAACGGCTCCACGTCGCCCGTGACGCCAAACGTACCATCGTTCATGTGGCGGCCGGCGCGACCGGCGATCTGCGCCAACTCAGCCGGCGTCAGCGTGCGATGGTTCTGCCCGTCGAACTTGCGGACGGCGGCGAACGCGACGTGATCGACCGTGAGGTTGAGTCCCATGCCGATGGCATCAGTCGCGACGAGGAAATCGACATCGCCGGACTGGTAGAGCTCCACCTGCGCATTGCGGGTCCGGGGCGAGAGCGCGCCCAGCACCACTGCGGCGCCGCCACGTTGCCGACGAATGAGCTCGGCAATGGAGTAGACGTCATTGGCAGAGAACGCGACGACCGCAGTCCGGGCCGGAAGACGCGTGATCTTCTTCTGCCCAGAATAGGTGATTTTCGACAGCCGCGGGCGTGAAATGAAGTTGGCGCCGGGGATCAGATCGTTGATCGCCTCGCGCATGGTGCCTGCGCCGAGCAGCAGCGTCTCGAGCTTGCCCCGGGCATGCAGCAGCCGGTCCGTGAAGACGTGCCCGCGCTCGGGATCGGCCGCGAGCTGGATCTCGTCGATGGCCAGGAAATCGACATCGATCTCCCGCGGCATCGCCTCGACCGTCGAAACCCAGTAGCGCGGGTTCTCCGGCTTGATCTTCTCCTCGCCGGTGATCAGCGCGACCTTGTCCACCCCGACGCGCGCGGCGATCTTGTCGTAGACCTCCCGCGCCAGAAGCCGCAGCGGCAGGCCGATCATGCCCGTTTCGTGGCCGAGCATGCGCTCGATCGCGAGATGGGTCTTGCCAGTATTGGTCGGCCCCAGAACCGCGGTGACGTTCCGGATGCGCGTTTCGAGATCGATGCCCATCAGTTACTCAGCCTCCAGCCTTGCCTCGGAGAGGCGCAGGCGCCCCGGACGCAAGCGATCATCATATGCAAAATCCGCCACCACTCAGCAGCCTGCCCTGCAACCCGCGCTCGACGGGTGCCCCGCGGCTGCCCCCGCGCGTGCCCAATCCTTTTCTGAAAAGGCGCTAATCAGTGTCACTTGTCGGCCGCGTGGTCAATGAACCAGGGCTATTTGCTCCACTCCGGTCGTGATTTCTACGCGCTGCGACGTCAGGACGGCCGAGCCGGCGAATGTCGGAACCGTAACCTTATATGGAACAAGAATATTGGCGCTCGGTATCGGGCGCAAGACAACTTCGATTCCCATGTTTTCGGCGATACTGGCAATCATCTTGTTGTTGTTCTTATGCCCCGCAACAGGGATATAGCGCACGCCACACACGTATGCGAGTCCCGGCTGCCCGCTCGGCCTCTTTTCAGTGACCCGCTCTTGGCGCTTGAACGACAGCTCGATGTCGAAGCGCTGCTTGCCGTCGAAAATTGGGATTTTTTGGTCGCAGGGCTTGTCCACCTTGCCCCGCGACATCGCCATGACGGCGCTCAGCGGATCGAAGACGCCGACGAGGTGCTCGTCCTTCAGGGGCACCGTCCGCCTCGAAGGCGAGCTCGGCGGCTCGATCTTCCGGTCCGCGACGCGCCCCTGGCTGAAGCTCATGGCCACGGAGCCGGTTTTGGAGCCGCCCTCGTATGCAAAGGAATGCTCGACGGGCTTCGGATCGCCATCACCGATGACGCCCTTGCTCCTGGTCGTGCCAGACCACTTGTAGGCACCGAGGAGCAGCGACAGCTTGGCGCTACCGGCCAGTGAATAGGCCCGCGATTGGACGCTCGATTCGAACCGGAAATCGCCGATATCGAAGCCGTTGAAGGTCACTTTGTACTGAGCGGTGACCTTGTCCGGCCAATTGTTGTCGGCGTTTGCGCCGCCGGCCAGGACCACGGCCAGCACGGCGGCCCAAATAGCCCTTCCGGACCAGCGGCGCGCCAATGGCAATCCGGCTGCATTGATCCTCATGGCGCCATGGCCCTCGGACAGACTTCGTGCCTAAGTCGAACTCCTAATTTCCGTTTTGGTCAAATATATGTCTCCAAGGTGCCACGGTCGCGGGTGCCGCACTTCGCAATCAACTACATTCTTCGGAAACTTGACGCTCCCCCGGCTTCGCCGATATAGAGTGGGCCCGAAGTCCCGGCAGCATCTTTACGGGACGTTTCCGATTCCGGATCAAGAAGAATTCATGCGTCCCTGCCGGGTGCGCCAAGAGAGGATGTCGAGTCATGACGAGACGCTGTGAGCTCAGCGGCAAGCTTCCGATGTCGGGACAGCTCCGCAGCCACGCCGAGAACAAGAGCAAGCGCACGTTCCGGCCCAACCTGTGCACGGTTTCGCTGATCAGCGACACGTTGCAGCAGTCGTTTCGGATCAAGGTCAGCGCGCATGCCCTGAAGTCGGTGGAGCATCGCGGCGGTCTCGACGCCTACCTGCTCAAGGCACGCGACGAGGAGCTGTCCGAGCGCTGCCTGCGCCTCAAGCGCGATATCAAGAAGAAGAAGGCCGAGGCGTCCGCCGCCGCAGCCTGAAGCGCGACGCTGCATCGCTAGTGTCCCGAGAGCCCGCGATCGACAGATCGAGCGGGCTTTTGGCGTATGGCGCCCGGACCTAACGGCCTGCGCGAACGCGTGCATCGTCCAGCAAAGTGAACTGAAGCAGCAGCGTTCTTTGCAGAAGCGTGTTGAAGTTGTCGTCGGACATCAAGGTCACGACGGTTTCGCCACGCTCCCCATAGTGCACGCTGACAGCTTCCATATTGTCGATCTGACTGCTCATATCGGCCTCGAGCAGCACTTCGCCCTGCATGATAGCGCCGGGTAAGATCTCGGCCGCCTTAAGCAGCCTCAATCGCATCTTGACCCCTTCGGTCCAGCGGAAACGCCGCTCGAGCACCAGCAGCCCGCCGTCGCGCAGGGGCGCGGCGTCCGTGATGTCGTACCCGCCCATGTCCGTCAGGTGCAGCCTCCGCGACTCACCGTTCACCCAAATCCAGCCAGTGTGGTGCCCTTCCGCATTCGGCAGCCGCTCGGAGAAGGCGATTGGCGATCCCTTGAACCGCCCGCCCTGCAACACGCTCACGGACTCGAAGCCGGCGTTGTTATCCATGCGCTTGGCTTCGGCAGGAAGCTTGAGATAGTGCAGGGGCTCCGAGACACCGGCCGGGCCGACGCGGAAACGGCCGATGCGATGGTTGTGCTCGAATGAGATCAGCACGGTGCCGCTGCCGAGATTCCCGTCGGCGAGCGTCACTGCTTCCGCGTCGCGATCCCGGCCCCGCCTCAGCCGATTTCCATCCAAAGCCCGCAAGGGCCCGAGTTTGGCGTTGCGAAGGCCCGCCGGCCGCGCCCCTCGATAACTGAGGTCAGCCGTCATCCAGGCACCAGAGTCGGAGATGGCGACCAGACGGCGGCCGTCGGCATCGAGCACCAGCCCCGACCAGCCGCCGAATTCCGACGCCGGAGAGCTGAGCACCAAGCCGCCCCGCCACTCGAGCCGGCCGAACTGCTTCTTGCTGTGATCTATGCGATCGAAGCCTTCGAGCTCGCGTGCCTGGATCTCGATGGACTCCGGCGCGGTGACGACCGGCTTCTGAGCCAGCGACCCCTCGGCGAATATGATGAACGCGGATGCAAGCACGACGAGGACCGCCATGCTGACACCCCTCGATCGCCCCCACTCCGAGATCCACCGCATTGCAAGTCCTCCCAGAGGGGGCAGTCGCAGTTCAGTGCAGGCTCGTTCGTCGCGGTCGGGAATGCATGGCGGGCTTTTCGACGATCTTCTCCTCGAACAACTCCACCAGCTTGTCGGTCATCGCTCCCGCAAGCTCCGAAGGATCGGTGATCGTAACAGCCCGGCGGTAATACCGTGTTACATCGTGGCCGATGCCGATCGCCATCAGCTCGACCGGCGACCGCGTCTCGATCTCCTCGATCACCTGACGCAGGTGATATTCGAGATAGGAGCCCGAATTGACCGAGAGCGTCGAGTCATCGACCGGCGCGCCATCAGAGATCATCATCAGGATCCGCCGCTGCTCGGGCCGGCCCAGCAGCCGGTTGTGCGCCCAAGCCAGCGCCTCGCCGTCGATGTTCTCCTTCAGCAATCCCTCGCGCATCATCAGCGCCAGATTGCGCTTCGACCGGCGCCAGGGGGCGTCGGCGGCTTTGTAGATGATGTGACGGAGATCGTTCAGGCGCCCGGGATTGTTGGGCTTACCGGCTGCCAGCCACTGCTCGCGGGACAGACCACCCTTCCACGCCCGGGTCGTGAAGCCCAGGATCTCCACCTTGACGCCGCAGCGCTCGAGCGTGCGCGCCAGGATGTCCGCGCAGCACGCCGCGACCATGATGGGGCGCCCGCGCATACTGCCCGAATTGTCGAGGAGCAGCGTGACGACCGTGTCGCGGAAGGTCGTGTCCCGTTCGCGCTTGAACGACAGCGGATGGGTGGGGTCGATAATGACGCGCGGCAGGCGGGCAGGATCGAGCGTGCCCTCTTCGAGATCGAAGTCCCAGCCCCGGTTCTGCTGCGCGAGAAGCCGCCGCTGCAGGCGGTTCGCGAGGCGTGAGACGGCGCCGGACAGCGCGCGCAGCTCTTTGTCGAGAAACGTCCGCAGGCGCTCCAGCTCATCGGGGGTCGAGAGGTCCTCGGCGGCGATCTCCTCGTCGTGAGCGCGCGTGAAAACCTTGTAGCCGAACGCCTCGGGGTTATCGAGAACGGATGAGTTGGGGCGCCACGGCTCCTGGGTCTCAGCCATTTCCTCGCCGTCGGAATCGGCGTCGAACTGATCGGCATCGGCAAGCTCGCTGGCGTCCTGAGACTCGCCTTGCTCGCCCTCGGCCATCTGCTCTTCAGACAGCTGCTCCTGGCCATTGGCGCCGTCGTCGCTCGCTTCCGACTGCTCGTCCCCGCCGTCCGGATTCTCGTCGCTCTCGGTGTCGTCCTCGTCGGTCTGGCCTTCAGCCAGCTCCTCGGTGAGCTCGAGTTGCCGCAGCATATCGCGCAGCAGGCGGCCGAACGCCTCCTGATCCTCGCAGAACTCTTCCATCCGCGACAAGGTCTTGCCGGCGCGCTCCTCGACCCAGGGGCGCCAGACATCGACCAGTGCACGCGCCGTTGACGGCGGCGGCAAGCCACTGAGCCGCTCCCGAACCATGAGCGCCAGCGCGTCCTCGAGGGGGCTTCAGCGCGATCCTTCACATCGGCGAACCGGCCGTGGCCGTACTGGTCCTCGGTCTTGGCCGTCAGATTGTTGGCCATGCCCGGCATGCGGTTGGAGCCGAGCGCCTCGACGCGTGCGCGCTCGACGGCCTCGAACACGGTGCGCGCCGGACCCGCATCCGGCGCGAGCCGCCGGTGAATCTTTCGGTCGTGAACCGCTGCTGTCAGGGCCAGACTGTCGGCCCAGCCCCGGATGACCGCCACCTCGCGCGGCGTCGGCACGCGGGAAGGCTCGGGAAGCTGGACACTCTTGCCATCGAGCTCCGGTCGTCCGGCCGAATAATTGACCTGGATCTGGTCGTCCCCGGCGATAGCGCGCACGGCCAAGCCGAGCACGCGCTTGAACGGCTCGGCCGGGGCTTCCTTGCGTTTCGGGTTGGGCGGTGGGGCCATGGGGGTTCCCGGCAGTTGGAAGTCGGCAGTCGCCAATCGGGACTAGGCCTCTCGAGCGTCGACTGCCGATTGCCGCATCTTCAGCTCAGCGCCACGTTCGCTGCACTCTCCGGCAGATCCTCGCCGAAGCAGCGCTGGTAGAACTCGGCCACCAGGGGCCGCTCGAGCTCGTCGCACTTGTTGAGGAACGTCAGGCGGAAGGCGAAACCGACGTCGTTGAAGATCTCCGCGTTCTCCGCCCAGGTCATCACCGTGCGCGGGCTCATCACGGTCGAGAGATCGCCGTTGATGAACGCGTTGCGCGTCAGATCGGCGACGCGCACCATGTTGGAGACGACCTTGCGCTTGGCATCCGACTTCGCGAACGACTTAACCTTGGACAGCACGATCCGTGCCTCGTCGTCGTGCGGCAGATAGTTGAGCGTGCACACGATCGACCAGCGATCCATCTGGCCCTGGTTGATCTGCTGCGTGCCATGATAGAGGCCGGACGTGTCACCGAGGCCGATGGTGTGCGTCGTCGCGAAAAGGCGGAATGCCTGATGCGGGCGGATCACCTTCGACTGGTCGAGCAGAGTCAGCTTGCCGGAGACCTCGAGCACTCGCTGGATCACGAACATGACGTCGGGCCGGCCGGCGTCGTACTCGTCGAACACGAGCGCGGTGTTTGTCTGCAGGGCCCAGGGAAGGATGCCCTCCCTGA
>JAEZHL010000334.1 GCA_023416575.1 Pseudomonadota bacterium | reverse complement strand
CTGCGCATGAACGGCGGCGCGCACGGAACCGAGACCAAGGATGTCCTCGCTGGTGCCCGCGCCGTGGACCGGCAGGGCAACATTCACGTGCTGTCGCTGGCTGACATGGGCTTCAGCTATCGCCATTGCAGCATTCCGGCTGACTGGATCTTCACCGAGGCGACCTTCCAGGGCCGGCCGGGCGAGACGGCCGCGATCCTGAAGCAGATGGAAGAGGTCGCCCAATACCGGGAAGACAATCAGCCGACGCGTGAGCGCACCGGCGGGTCCACGTTCAAGAACCCTCCTGGGCACAGCGCCTGGAAGCTCATCGACGCGGCCGGCTGCCGGGGCATGCGCGTCGGCGGCGCCAAAGTTTCCGAGATGCACTGCAATTTCCTCATCAACGATGGCGAGGCTTCGGCCGAAGACATCGAGCGGCTCGGGGAAACCGTGCGGGCGCGCGTCAAAGCCAATTCGGGCGTGACATTGCAGTGGGAGATCGTGCGGCTCGGGCTCCCGCTCGACGGCCGTCCGACGGGGGAGGCCCTGGTCCAATGACCGGAAGCAACCGGGACCGGAGCCACGACGAAAGGCAGAACACATGAGCGCTCAGAACGCAGGCCGGAAATTCGAGCACGTCGCCGTCCTGATGGGAGGCTGGTCGGCCGAGCGGGAGGTGAGCCTCAGCTCCGGCCATCCCTGTGCCGAGGCCCTGGAGACTGCCGGATACCGGGTCACGAAGATCGACGTCGATCGCGACATCGCCCGCCGCCTCAAGGAAGTGGCCCCCGATGTCTGCTTCAATGCCCTGCACGGCCGCTGGGGCGAGGACGGCTGCATGCAGGGGCTGCTCGAAGTCCTCGGCATTCCCTACACCCATTCAGGCGTCCGCGCCTCGTCGATCGCCATGAACAAGGAGCAGACGAAGCGCATCGTCAGCGGCCTCGGCGTTCCGGTCGTCGAGCACCGCATCGTGAACCGCGACGAGGCAGTGCGCACGCACGCGATGGAACCCCCTTATGTCGCCAAACCTATATCGGAGGGATCGAGCGTCGGAGTCGTGATCGTCCACCAAGGCGCCAACCGGCCGCCGGAAAAGATCGCCGCCATTCCGGTGATCAACGACGAGATCATGGTCGAGAGCTTCGTCGACGGGCGCGAGCTGACGTGCGCCGTCATCGGTGATCGGCCGACGGATATTATCGATATCGTCCCAGCCGAACGGCTCACCTTCTACGATTACGAGGCGAAATACGCGCCGGGCGGCTCGCGGCACATCCTTCCGGCCGACCTTCCCGCCGACATCTATGCAGCAGTGCAGCGTCATGCCGTGACGGCGCACAAGGCCCTCGGCTGCCGTGGCGTCTCCCGCTCAGACTTCCGCTATGATCCGAAAAGCGGTCGTCTGGCGTTCCTGGAGATCAACACGCAGCCGGGCATGACGGGCACCTCGCTCGTGCCGGAAATGGCCGCGCACGCCGGCATGAGCTTTAGCGAGCTCGTCGCCTGGATGGTGGAAGACGCTTCCTGCAATCGGTAGCATCCGCTTCAGCAGTGACTTTATAGGCGACCATCCCGGACGAACCAGGATGGTCAGCCGACTGCTATTTGCTTCGACGTCCATGACGAGCTCGCTTCCAGGCGCAAGCCTTGGGATGCAATCGGGATAGGCCACATCAGCCGTCCCGATCCTGTCCGCCTGTCAGAGCCGCGGACGCCATTCAACTGAAAATTAACTTGTTTCTTCCATGGTCGCGGATGGAGCGCCGGTTGGGGGGCCGGATTGTCTTTGCCATTTCGTCGCTAACGGAGAGTCCGCGTTGCAGCCTACCGCACCAGCGCCGCGTTTTTGGCGGTCGTCGCTGCTTTCGGCGCCCGGCACCCGGGGTGCTGCCTCCGGAATGCTCGCTTCGAAGCGGCCACACCCACGCCGTAACGCACTCAGGCTCACCGCCGTCACCACGGCCGTGGCTGGCGCCATCGTATTCGCCGCACTGACGCACTGGGGCACCAACGCCCGGCAGGCTCGGCCGGCTGTCGACGAGGCGGACCGGCTCGCGGAGCTGGCGGGGCTCGGTGTCGACCAGGTGTTCCTGACCGGCCACCGCATGACGGCCGACAGCGACATCTTCGATGCGCTGGACCTGACGAACGCGCGCTCCCTGCTGCGCTTCGACGCCAGCGCGGCGCGCGATCGCATCGAGAAGCTGCCGTGGGTCAAGTCGGTGGCCATCAGCCGCATCTTCCCGGACAGCATCAGCGTCGAGATTACGGAGCGTAAGCCCTTCGCGGTCTGGCACCATGACGGTCGCGCCTCCCTGATCGACATCACCGGACGGGTGCTCTCTGCCGCCCCGCCGAGCGTGCGCGCCGAGCTGCCCCATGTCGCCGGCGAGGGCGCCTCGTTCGCGGCGGCGACGATCCTGGCGATGGTGGAGCGGCATCCCGAGCTGGCGGCACGTCTTCAGGAAGCCGTGCGCGTTGCCGAACGGCGCTGGACGCTGCGGCTGACGGATGGCCTCGAAATTCACCTGCCCGCCGGTCGCGAAGCGGAAGCGCTCGCGTCGCTGATGGGCCGGAACGCGGAGTTGCAGCTGCTCGACGGCGGGCGCTACGCCGCGATCGACCTCAGACCCTCGGACCGCATCATCGCACGGCCTCGGCCGACGGAGGAGAAGAAGACGGCATCCGGCCACAACGCCCAGCCTTCGGGTTGATGCTGTGCAGGAGATGATCTGATGCCACGAGACACGGCAACAGGAGACGTTCTTGGCCTGCTCGACATCGGCACGAGCAAGATCTGCTGTCTGATCGCAGTGCCGGACCGTAGTGGCCGCTTCATCGGCGGCGGCGCCCCCGGATATCGGATCGCCGGCGTCGGCCACCAGCGCTCGCGCGGCGTGAAGGCGGGAGTCATCGTCGACCTGGACGAGGCTGAGCAGGCGGTCCGCGCCGCCGTCGCGCAAGCCGAGCGGATGGCAGGCGTGCGCCTCGAGGAAGTGATCGTCGCCACCGCGTGCGGGCGCATGCGCTCCAGCCACTTCGTCGCACATGCCGAAGTCGAGAACGGCTATGTCCGGGACGCAGACATGCGCCGGCTGGGGGCCGCCGGCCGCGCCTATGCCGAGCGGGACGGCCGCGTGCTCCTGCATCTCGATCGGCTCGGCTGGCGCCTCGATGGCATCGCCGGCATCCACGATCCGAAGGGCATGACCGGCAACCGCCTTTCCGCGGACTTGCACGCCATCACTGCGGACGATGCGCCGCTGCGCAATCTCATGCTGCTCGTCGAGCGCTGCTACCTGACCCTCGGGCGGGCCGTGCCCTCGCCGCTCGCGAGCGTGCTCGCGGTGACGAGCGAGGAAGAACGGCGGCTCGGCATCACCTGCCTCGATATCGGCGGTGGAATGACGGGGATCTCCATGTACGCCGACAACCGCTTGTTGTATGTCGACACGGTGCCGGTCGGCGGCAATCACATGACGTTCGACATTGCACGCGAGCTCAGGACCCCCCTTGCGGAAGCTGAGCGAATCAAGGCGCTTTATGGCACACTGGTTGCAGCCAGATCGGATGAGCACGAGGTGATAACTTATTCGTTGGCGGGCGAAGAAGAGCCAGCCCTCCATCACACGACGAAAGCGCGGCTGCGCTCGATTTTGCAGCCGCGGATGGAGGGACTGCTGGCATTGGTCCGCGAACGGCTGCAGCGCAGCAAGGTCACGAGCTATGCAGGGGAACGCGTCGTGCTGACTGGAGGAACGAGCCAACTGGTCGGTATCGGAGAGTTCGCCGCGAACAAGCTTGGCCGCCCGGTCCGCGTCGCACGCCCGCACCCAATCGGCGGGATGCCGGCAAACGCGTGCAGCCCCGCCTTCTCGACTGTCATCGGACTGGCGGAAGCCGCTCAGATGATCGAGGCAAACTGGTCGTTGCCAGAGTACCCGGGGTCGCAGGAGGGCTATCTCAGCCGCATGAGCGAATGGCTGCGGCAGAGTTTCTGAACGGTGAAGTGATGGGCTCGAGCAAGCTAGCGGCTGTAATTTCGGACCGGCACGGACGTGTGCAGCGGTTCCGCGGCCGCTTATCGGCTGCGGGCCGCGTGAGAACGCCATGAGCATCAGATTGCAGCTTCCCAAGGTGACTGACCTCAAGCCGCGAATTGCTGTGATCGGTGTCGGCGGCGCCGGCGGCAACGCGGTCAACAACATGATCGCGTCCGGCCTCGCCGGCGTGAACTTCATCGTCGCCAACACGGACGCCCAGGCGCTCGCGGCTTCCAGCGCCGAGCACCGCATCCAGCTCGGCGTCAACCTCACCGAAGGTCTGGGAGCCGGCTCGAAACCCGAAATCGGCGAGGCCGCGGCGGAAGAAGCCGTGGACGAGATCCGTTCGCAGATCTCGGGCTCGCACATGGTCTTCATCGCCGCCGGTATGGGCGGCGGCACTGGCACCGGGGCGGCGGCCGTCATCGCCAGGATCGCCAAGGAGCTCGACATCCTGACCGTCGGGGTGGTCACGAAGCCCTTCCAGTTCGAAGGCTCGCGCCGGCTGCGGATCGCGGAAGCCGGCATCGCCGAGCTGCGCAAGGTCGTCGACACCTTGATCGTCATTCCGAACCAGAACCTGTTCCGGGTCGCGAACGAGAAGACGACGTTTTCCGAAGCGTTCGTGCTTGCCGATCAGGTGCTCTACTCGGGCATCGCCTGCATCGTCGACCTGATCGTCAAGGAAGGCCTGATCAATCTCGACTTCGCCGACGTGCGCACGATCATGAGCGGCATGGGCACCGCCATGATGGGCACCGGCGAGGCGACGGGCGACGAGCGCGCCATTACGGCGGCGGAAGAGGCGATTGCCAATCCGCTTATCGACGACATGTCCCTGCGTGGCGCAAAGGGCTTGTTGGTGTCGATCATCGGCGGCCGCGACCTGACGCTCTACGAGGTCGACGAGGCCGCAAGCCGCGTCCGCCACGAGGTCGACCCCGACGCGAACATCATCGTCGGCGCTACGTTCGATGAGAGCCTGGGCGATCGCGTGCGCGTGTCGATCGTTGCATCGGGCATGTCCCCCGACGACCCGAAACCGGAATCGTCGAAGCAGGGTTCATACAGGCCGTCTCAACGAGGCGGCCC
>JAEZHL010000277.1 GCA_023416575.1 Pseudomonadota bacterium | reverse complement strand
TGGCAGGATAGTAGGCGAGCACGATCCCGTGGTCGTCGAGGGCCTTCACTGACTGATCGGACTTGCTGACCTCGATGCGCGCCGCCTTGAATTCCGGACGCCCTTCGCCCCGCACTGCCGGGACAGTGATCGTCCGGCCCGCCTCGTCGAACCGTGCTCCCGGATTGAGTCGCCGCAGCAGGCCGACATCGCTATGGAACTTCTCCGAAAGCAGCTCTTCAGGGCTCGTGTAGGAGAGTGCCTTGAGCTTCGACATCGCCTTGAAGCTCTTGGGGACGTGCTTGATGAAGGGGCCGTTCACATCCGAGCGCGTGATCTCGTACGCCTTCAGGACGCCCTGTCCGTTGCCGTCGGCGAGCCGCCCCCAGGTCTGCGCATCGAGGTTGCCGGTCGCCGCGAGGTCCTGCCGCTGCTGATACGCCTGCAGCGCACGCTCGGTATTCATCCCCCAGCGCCCGTCGATCGCTCCCGGTGAAAAATGGGCACGGTCCAGCAGCACCTGCAGCTTGATCTGTAGCGCCTGATCGTGCTGCCAGCCGTTGCTGAACGTCGCCGCATCGACCTCTTCGCGCGTCGGCGCCGGCGTACTCTTGGCAATGGCGGGTTGTATGGTCGCGGCAGCCCATAACGCCGCTACGACCGCCGCGATTTTGTTGTTGCGCATTTCGGCCTCCACAATCGACTAGCGAACGATCGCGAAGGAGCACCGTTCCGGTTGCATTTGACAGCATGCCGCGCTCGCCATATGGTCCGGCGTAATTCCGATCGGCTCCATACTCGAGCCGCTACCCTGGCTAGGCACATCGTGTCGGCAGGGTGGTCAACGCCCGCCAGCGAGTTTCGCCCGCGGGCGCGCTTGCGTTTGGAACATCGGAATTGAAGCCCATCCCCGTCGGCGATGGGCGCGCGAGATCGAAAGGTCGGAAGGCCGTGCTGAAGATTTGGGGACGCAAGACGTCCGTCAATGTCCAGAAGGTGATGTGGGCCGTCGGCGAGCTCGGGCTGCCGCATGAGCGCATCGACGCGGGCGGCCCCTTCGGCGGCCTCGACACGCCGGAGTTCGGCAAGCTCAACCCGAACCGGACGGTGCCGGTGATCGACGACGGCGGGTTCGTGCTTTGGGAGAGCGATGCCGTCGTGCGGTATCTCGCTGATACCCATGGCCAGGGCAGCCTTTCGGCCGCTGACGCGCAGCAGCGCGCTCTGGCCGACCAGTGGATGACGTGGGCCACCTCGGCGCTCTACTCGGATATCATCGCGACCGCCTTCCTCGGGCTCATTCGCACGCCGGCGAAGGATCGCAACGTAGCGGCGATCGAGGCGGCGGCAAAGCGGGTCGGCCAAAGGCTGGCCGTCCTCGATGCGCAGCTTGCCGGCCGTACCTATATTCTGGGGGACCGACTGACAGCGGCGGACATCGGGTGTGGCGCGCTGATGTACCGGTATTTCACGCTCGACATTCCCCGCCCGCAGCTCGGTAACGTGGAAGCTTGGTATCAGCGCCTTACAGCGCGCCAAGCTTATCAGGATCACGTGATGATCGATTTCGAGGCCATGAAGGTCCCGGGGGCCTGAGCGCGCCTCGCCAGCAAAACGGGTTGCAATGTTCCAGAGCCTTTCCGACCGCCTCTCCGGCATATTCGACAAGCTGACCAAGCGCGGTGCGCTGACCGACAGCGATGTCAGCGAAGCAATGCGCGAGGTCCGCCGCGCCCTGCTCGAGGCAGACGTCGCGCTGGATGTCGTGCGCGATTTCACGGAGAAGGTGAAGGCGAAGGCCGTCGGCCAGAACGTCATCAAGTCGGTGCCGCCGGGGCAGATGGTCGTCAAGATCGTGCACGACGAACTCGTGCGCATGCTCGGCTCGGATGCCCAGCCGATCGATGTCGCCGCGACGCCGCCGGTGCCGATCCTGATGGTCGGCCTGCAGGGCTCTGGTAAGACGACCACGACCGCCAAGATCGCTTACCGCCTTAAGAACCGCGACAAGAAGCGCGTGCTGATGGCCTCGCTCGATACGCGGCGCCCGGCTGCCCAGGAGCAGCTGCGCGTGCTCGGCGAGCAGACCGACGTGCCGACGCTGCCGATCATCGCCGGCCAGACGCCGTTGCAGATCGCGCGCCGCGCCCTCGATGCCGCCCGGCTTGGTGGCTATGACGTGGTCATCCTCGACACCGCTGGTCGCGTGACGCTCGATGAGGCCCTCATGACCGAGGTGGCCGAGGTCGAGGCTGCGACCAGACCGCACGAGGTTCTGCTCGTCGCCGACAGCCTCACCGGTCAGGATGCCGTCAACACAGCCAAGGCCTTCGAGGGTCGCCTCGGGCTGACGGGCATCGTGCTGACGCGCATCGACGGCGATGGACGCGGCGGTGCCGCACTATCGATGCGGGCTGTCACAGGTAAGCCCATCAAGCTGCTCGGTACGGGCGAGAAGTGGGACGCGCTGGAGGATTTCCATCCCGAGCGCATCGCCGGTCGTATCCTTGGCATGGGCGATATCGTCAGCCTCGTCGAGAAGGCCGCGCAGACGATCGACGCCGAGAAGGCGCAGCAGATCGCCCAGAAGATGAAGAAGGGCGATTTCGATCTGGCCGATCTCGCCGAGCAGCTCAAGCAGATGCAGAAGATCGGCGGCATGTCGGGCGTCCTCGGGATGCTGCCCGGCATCGGCAAGATCAAGAACCAGATCGCCGAGGCGAACCTCGACGACAAGGTCCTGAAGCGCCAGCACGCCATCATCACCTCGATGACGCCCAAGGAGCGCCGGAACCCGAAGCTGATCGACGGCAAGCGCAAACGCCGTATCGCCGCCGGTTCCGGCACGAAGGTCGAGGAGGTCAACCGGCTGCTGAAGATGCACCGGCAGATGGCCGACATGATGAAGGCGATGGGCAAGAACAAGGGCATGATGGCCCGCATGTTCGGCGGCGGCGGCATGCCTCAGCCGACGCCGGAGATGATCGAGCAGCTGCAGCGGGGCGAGATGCCGAAGGGCATGCCCGGCCTGCCGCCCGGCGGCATGCCAAAACTGCCAGGCCTCGGCGGCGGACTGCCGGGCCTTGGCGGCGCGGCACCCAGGTTTCCAGGGCTTCCCGGGTTTCCGGTGAAGAAGAAGTAGGTCCTTGGACCAACGCGGGGTTCGCATTGCGCTGGCGGCGCGGTGCCCTCGCGGCAACACAACCGGCACGGGTTCGCCCGGCCAACTGACGAAGAGAAGGAAGACGCAGAATGACCGTGAAGCTCCGCCTGGCCCGTGGCGGCGCCAAGAAGCGCCCCTACTACTATGTGGTCGCCGCCAACAGCACGTCGCCGCGCGACGGCCGCTACATCGAGCAGGTTGGAACGTTCAACCCCATGCTCAAGCGGGACGATCCGAGCCGGGTCAAGCTGGACGTCGAGCGCTGCAAGCATTGGCTCTCGGTCGGCGCGCAGCCGACGGATCGCGTCGCCCGCTTCCTGGACGCCGCCGGCCTGATGAAGCGCACGCCGCGGAACAACCCCGAGAAGGCTAAGCCCGGCAAGAAGCGCCTGGAGCGCGAGGCAGCCGCGGCCGAGAAGGCCAAGGAAGCCGCCGAGGCGTAGTCCTGATCGCTGCGAACGCAGGGCGATCCCGGGCCGCGTGCCCGGGATCCTATGTGGCGCGATGAGGATGAAGCTGGTTTCAGCACCAAGGAAGGTCGAAGGAATGGGCTCTGAACCCGCCCTCGTGCTCCTCGGCCAGATCACGGCTGCACACGGTGTGCGCGGACATGTGCTCATCCGCACGTACACGGATGCGCCTGGGGACATTGCGGCCTACGGTCCCCTGCAGGATCAGTCTGGCGCGCGGACGTTCGAAATCGCTGTCGTCAGAGTCACGCCAAAGGGCATCGTCGGCCAGATCGCCGGCGTGGCGGACCGCAATGCGGCCGAGGCCCTACGTGGCACGCAGCTTCTCATCGCACGCGAGCGGCTGCCCGAAACGGCGGCTGGCGAATTCTATCATTCCGATCTCATTGGCCTGCCTGCCGTTGGGCCTGATCGATCCCCGATCGGCGAGATCATCGCCGTGCATAACTTCGGCGCTGGCGACATCCTGGAGATCCGCCTCAAGGGTACGCGGACCACTGAGATGGTGCCGTTCACGCGCGCCTTCGTTCCCGAGATCGATATCGCCCGCCGCCAAGTCACCGTGCTGCTGCAGCCGGAGAGTGGCGACGAGGACGCGGACGAATAAGGCTGCGTCCTGCTACTCGTCGAGCAGCTCGATCTGACTAGGGTGGTAGAGCTCGATCGTCAGCCCTGACTGCTGTTCGATCCAGCCACGCACCCGGACCCGGCGGTACTGCAACGTCTTCACGTCGACCTCCGCCCCGTCGAACGCCGCCTTATGCGCTGGCCGGATAATCGCCGTGAGATCAGTACGCCGATTGCGGCCGAAATTCAGGTAGATGTGCCCGCGCGTCGACGCCGCGCGATAAATCCGGCCCTCGACGATCTGATAGGTGTTCCGGAACCGCCTGAGGTCCCACGACCGCCAAGCCGGCCGAACCTGATACGAGGGGTGGGTCCATACTCCGGCACCAGCGGCGCGGGCCTGCTGCTCGGCCGCGATCAACTCCGCCAAGCAATCGGTGCTGCCAGGCAACCCATAAGCCCGCGCATGACCACTGCGTAGCATTTCCCCCTGGAGCCACGTCCGCGTCTCACCCTCGCGGACGACGACCTGCGCCAGGAGCCGACCGTAGCGATCATTGCGTCGCCCTGCTAGGCGAAGCCCGACCGCCTTGCCGAGCGCGAGCCGCTCCAGCTCCGCCTTCGCTCTGTGCTCCAGTGCCCAAGTGGCCTCAGGCGCTCCGGCATCGAATCCGCGCGGGATGAGCGCCCCAATCAGGCGGACCTCGCTGCCATCGTCGAGCGCCAGCGTCTCGCCATCGATCACCCGCACGACGGCCCGTGACGGCTCTTGGATTGCGAGCGCACAATGCGGCACGTCATTGGCTGAGGCACCAGAGGCGGCCGACCACAGCCCCAGCACGCCGAGGACGAGCCGCATCCCCGCACGACCAAGCCCGTAGCGCATCGCCCCGATTGCCACTGAATGAGCCCTTGCAGCCCGCCGCCGCCTGCCCTAGACACACGATCAGCGGTTTTCTTCGCACCGCCACCGCGCTACTCTTAACCGGGCGGCCGAAAATGGCCAGACGACCATCCTGGCGCCTGCGCCGCGATCCGCCCACCAGAACGGCCCCGTAGCTCAGCAGGATAGAGCATCAGATTCCTAATCTGAGGGTCACAGGTTCGAATCCTGTCGGGGTCGCCATTCTCGTACGATAGAGACGGGCAGAGGACTGGCCATCCCGCGATGGCATCTTCGCATCGGCCCATTGATCCCGACGACACTCCCCGTGTGATTCAATCCGAGCACTCGAATGGGCTCGAACTGAACTGACCCCGCGTGATCAGTGCGAGGTCATGACGTAGAGCACGGCGGAGATGGTGCCGACGGCCGCGATTGTGCTCACAGCGATCGCAGCTGAGACCGATCCGACTGCCCGATCGTATTTGGCGGCGAACAGGAAGGCGTTGGCGCCAACCGGCATCGCCGCGAACAACACGGCGACCGAGATCCAGACCGGCGGCAGGCCCAAGACTGGCCCGGCCAGGGTGTAGACCACGACGGGCAGCATCAGCAGCTTCATGGTGCAAATCGTCACCAGAGTGGGGAGCTGGCCCGTGATCCGGTACGTCGCAAGCGACATGCCGAGGGCAAACAATCCGGTCGGTACCGCCGCTTGCCCGAGGAGAGCGAGAAAGCGATCGACGAGCTCGGGCACTCCAAGGCCTGCAACACGCCAGAGCGTGCCGACCACGACGGACATCACCACGGGGTTACGCAGCAGGTCCAGAACGACGCCGCCAACGGCTTTGGCGAATGGGACCGTCCGTTCGCGCCGGCTCGCCCATTCGATGTGCAGTGTGGCCATCACCCAGAGAACGAGCGAGTCGAGCGAGACGATGATGCCGATGGGGGCCGCAGCCTCTTGCCCGAATGCGCTGAGCGCCAGCGGGACGCCGAGCATCACGGTGTTGCTGAAGCCGGAAGCCATGGAGATTGCGGCGCCGTCGGCCGAACTGCGACGCAGAACGAGGCGGGTGACGAGGGTCGTCGCGATCCAAATCAGCACAACGCCGCCGAAGAACGCGACCACCAGCCGCCACGGCCCTTCAGGCATCGCCCCGATGCCCTGCATGGCACGAAACAGGAAGGCGGGCATCGAGATGTTGAAGCAGAACTGGGCAATGGTCTTAGCGGCCCCGTCGGGGAGATAGGCCCGGCGCTGCGTGATCCAGCCGGCCAGCATGATGCCGAAGACGGGCGTTACGATCGTCAGAATTGCAAGCATCGCTACATGGGTCCACTGAGGCGCATTTGGGATGGACCGGGTAGGCTCTATCAGAGCAGAGCCTGCCCGCAAACCGATCTCCACGGGCGAGGAGCGGCGAATCCGAATTTTTGGGTGGCGATGGGCGGTGTCTTGCCCGGATCAGTTCACGCGGCTGCTGCCGAACCCGGCGGGTCCCTCGATCACATTCGCGCCGATGCCCTGCACCTCCAGCACCGCGAGACTACGCTCGGCAACACCGCTGTCCATGAGCCGCAATGGTCCGTCGACACCGGAGAAGCCAGCCGCTCTCGTCAGGTTCGCAGCCGTGAAGCGAGATCCCGCAGGCTCGCCCGACAATCTAATGGCGATGCTGACAGCGTCATAGGCCATGCTGGCCAGCCGTGGCGGAGAGCTGCCGAACGTCCGCGCGAAGCGCTCGGAGAAATCTCGCCAACCGCGCGGATCGGGCGCGGCGTACCAGCCGCCGACGAAGACGTCCTCGCGCCCGATGTTCGGATAATCCCAGCCGCCGGTCCCGAGGAGCTTGATGCGGGTCGGATCAATGTTGGCGTAAGTCAATAGAGGGCCGAGGCTCGGCAGAATTTCCGAACCGCCCGGGACGAACAAGGCGTCGATCGGCTGCGCGGCCTCCTCAGCTTGGCGCAGTGCGGTGACGATCCGTTCGGCCGGCTCGACCATGCCGGTCGTCGCCGGAGGGTAGGTCTCGAGCGCCGCGACCACACCGCCACCGGCCGTCACCGACTGCCTGAATGCAGCCTCGACGACCTTGCCGTAGGCATCTTGCGGCAGCAGCGCCGCGAACCGGCGCTTACCCTGAGCGAGCGCATAGTCGACGACCCGATCCACTTCCTGCTGCGGCAGGAATCCCAGCAGATAGACGCCGTTGCCCGCCACCTGCCGATCATTGGAGAACGCGACGACCGACACACCCGCCTGCCGCGCGACCGGCGCGACGGCCTGTACGGAGGCCGCGAACAGCGGACCGAGGATGACCTCGGCGCCTTCACGGATCGCCTCCTCGGCCGCGGCCCGTGCGCCTTCCGGGGTGCCTTTGTCATCCTTGACGACGAGCTGGAAGGCCGGGTTGTCGAGCTCGAATAGAGCCATTTCGCCGGCTTGCTTCATCGCCTTCGCAACAGCAGCCGTATGGCCTGTGGACGTGAGAGGCAGCAGCAGCGCGACCTTGGCCGAGCCGCCACGCCGCGTATCTGGCCCACCTTCGCCGGTCTTCGCATCTGGTGGGGATAGGCTTACGCCACCACCTGAGATCGCGCACCCGGCCAGCAGAGCGCCGAGCAGTACGAGAGCGAGCGCCGCGGCATACCGAGGCCAGGCCGCATGAAAACTCATAATGTCGCCCGCCCCCCGACCGTCCAGTCTCCGGCCGCCGTCACTTACACCGCTCTTGCAGGCTCCAGCATGGAGCTGCAACAACGGTGCGGATTCAGCTACGTTGCCATTCATACCCGAGGGTCGCCGAACAGCATCGCAGCTCCGACGGGAACCCACATCATGGAGCATCGGCTTGGCGAAAAATCGACCGATTAGCAAGGGCGGCGCTGACGCATTCAATCCCGAATCCCTGCGAGCACACGTCCTCACCCGACT
>JAEZHL010000207.1 GCA_023416575.1 Pseudomonadota bacterium | reverse complement strand
ATGCTGGCCCATATCGTGCAGATGGTTGCTGACGCGCAGCGCAGCCGCGCGCCCATTCAGCGGCTCGCGGATCAGATGAGCGCGTGGTTCGTGCCTCTCGTGGTCAGCATTGCCGTGCTGGCGTTCTTCGCTTGGTCGATCTGGGGTCCGGAGCCGCGGCTGACCTTCGGCATGATCGCGGCCGTCTCCGTTCTCATCATCGCCTGCCCGTGCGCGCTGGGGCTGGCAACGCCGATGGCGATCATGGTCGGCGTGGGGCGCGGTGCGCAAAGCGGCGTGCTCATCAAAAACGCGGAGGCATTGGAGCGGCTGGAGAAGGTCGACACCGTCGTTATCGACAAGACCGGCACCCTGACCGAGGGCCGCCCGAAGGTCACGGCGATCCGCCCTGCCGAAGGCATGGATGAAGCCGAGCTCCTGCGCTTGGCGGCCAGCCTCGAGCGGGGCAGCGAGCATCCGTTGGCAGCCGCGATTGTCGCCGCCGCGACAGAGCGGGGGCTGTCCCTGAGCTCGGCCAGCGACTTCGACTCGCCAGTCGGCAAAGGCGTGACCGGCACCGTCGATGGCCGCCACGTCGTGCTCGGCAACAGGCGCATGATGGCGGATGCCGGCGTCGACATCACGTCGCTGGGCGAGACGGCGGAGGAACTGCGGCAGGACGGCGCGAGCGCCATCTTCATGGCGGTCGATGGCCGGCCCATTGGTGTGATCGCCATTGCCGACCCGATCAAGGCAACCTCGCCAGCGGCTGTCGAGGCGCTGAAGCGGATGGGTATCCACGTCGTCATGCTGACCGGCGACAACGTCACCACGGCCCATGCGGTCGGGCGCAAGCTCGGCATCAGCGAGATCGAGGCGGAGGTGCTGCCCGGGGATAAGAGCAAGATCGTGGAACGCTTGCGGTCCGAGGGCAGGGTGGTGGCGATGGCCGGCGATGGTGTCAACGACGCGCCCGCGCTCGCCGCTGCGGACGTTGGCATCGCCATGGGCACGGGCACGGACGTTGCCATCGAGAGCGCCGGCGTCACTCTGCTCAAGGGCGATCTCACCGGCATCGTGCGTGCGCGCCGCCTGTCGCGGGCTACGATGCGCAACATCCGGCAGAACCTGTTCTTCGCGTTCATCTACAATGGGGCGGGTGTACCGATCGCGGCGGGCCTGCTCTATCCGGCGTTCGGCATTCTGCTCTCGCCCATCATAGCTGCGGCCGCGATGTCATTGTCGTCGGTCAGCGTGATCGCCAACTCGCTCCGGCTCAGGCGTGTCGAGCTGCGGTGAGGAGGGGGCTGACCTCGTTGTCCTGGCGGAGCACGAGCGTGGAGATGAGCTCGACGATCTCTTCCGGATTGGCGGGCTTGCGGACAACCGGAACGCTCGTCCACGCCATGCTCGCAGGCGTTCCGTGGCCCGTGTGAATGATGAAGGGCACGCCGTTTTCGTGAAGGAGCGCCGCCAGAGGCCACGTCTCCTCATCCCCGAGGCGCAGGTCCAGGACCGCCGCCGCCAGATCATTCTGTTTGGCCAGCTTGCAGCCTGCTTCGAGCGTGCTGGCCGGACCGACGACGACGGCACCGGCCCCGGCGAACACCAGCTCCAGCTCCCAGGCGAGCAGAGGCTCGTCCTCGACGATCAATATGTGCAGCCCTGAAATGCTGGTGTGCATCATTTCCTCAAAACCGGCAGTGGGCTTCGCGGTTCCGGGAGGATGCAACTTCGCGCCGTGGCGTTGCGCGGCAAGGTGAACCGTTCCTTACCGGACCAAGCGGCACTGCCGGGCTTGGCCTCGCATCCGCCAATGACGATCGGACGAGAGCCTTGATCGAGGCTGGTGACTTGATCCTAGCCGTCTCGAGTTATCCGGCAATGCACGTGCGCCCCTGCGGAACCAGCCGTGATCGGAGCGCGTTGGTCGCTTGACCGCCAAGGCGGGAGGTAGAGGCGCCGCGCGTGCGGCCTTGCAAGGGAGCGACCATGGCTTCGCCGACACACAGCGCGAACGAGCCTACTCAGGGCGCCTTCGCAATTGGCGACAGGCTTGATGAGTTGAAACGGGATCTGGGTCGCTTGTCGGAGCGGGTGCAGCATTACGTGCAGAACCGCGCCGCCGGTCTCAAGGACACCGCGATGGAGAAGACGGATGAGTTCCAGGAGCTCATTCGTGGAAACCCTCTGCCGGCGATAGGTATCGCGTTCGGTGCCGGGTTCGTCGTCGGTCTGCTCGTTGGTGGTGGCTCGCGCGGCCTGCAACCACCGAGAGTGTCGCGGCGCGACATCGACCGGCTGGCATCGAGCCTCGCAACGACCCTGGCAATCGGACGTGGTCCGGCACGACGCGCGGCGAGCGAGGCGGCCCGGATGGCCGAGACGACGGAGCATCACGATTCGGCAATCCTCGAACGGCTCGCTGGCGCGCTTTCAAGCCTCCTCGCCACGTCGAAAGAGACGGCCGCGACTGTCGGTAGCGCGGGTGAAAGCACCGCGCGGACCGTGGCGGCGATGGGCGAAAAAGCTGCAAAAACAATCGCCGAGCGCATTTCCCCGGCATCCTGGCGATGATCGCCGGTCGGCTGAGCTCTTCTTGAGCAGATCGCCAGTCTTCATTCCCGAATACAAGGCTCGCCGAGGCGAGCCTTGAGGCGTTGGCGTTTCGATCGGCGCGCAGAGAGCTGCGCTTCCCTAGGCCTTGGTATCCATGAGCATCTGCATGGGGGCGGGGTAGTAGCGGAACCCGTCGCCGTTCTTGGCGACATGGCCGACGCCCGGCCAAGGGAAATGGTAGGCGATCATCGGAATTCTGTTGGCTGCCAGCATATCCAGCATGCGGACTCGCGTGTTGGCCGACAGCTTCGAATCCGTGTCGTACGCGAACTCGATGCGGGGCTTTTCGACCAGCAGAACGTGATGGTGTGTCAGGTCGCCGATCGCAGCAAGTGACTTCCCGTCGGACGTGATCATGAACATCATGTGTCCGAGCGTGTGGCCCGGCGCCGCGATCGCCTGGATGCCCGGCAGGAACTCCTGGCCGTCCTTGATGAAGACGATGCGGTCACGGACCGGCAGCAGGTTCTTCCGCGCGCCCTCCACGAACGGCTTCATGTAGCCGGGATCTTTGATCGACAGCTTGGCCTCATCGGTCCAGAAGTCGAAGTCCGTCTGGCTGATGTAGACCTGGGCATTGGGGAAGTTCGGCTTGCCGTCGTCACCCATGATGCCCCAGACGTGGTCGCAATGCGCGTGGGTGGCGACCACGGCGTCGATGTCGTTGGGGTCGATGCCGGCGGCCCTCATGGAGGTCAAAAGCTTGCCCGTCGTAGGCCCGAAAATCGGCGAGCTCCCCATGCCGGTATCGAACAGCACGAGCTTGTCACCCGTGTTGAGCACCAGGATGTTCTGCTCGAGCACCACGTTGTCGGCCGGCAGGAAGCTGTCCGTCAGCATCTTGCCGACCTCTTCCTTCGACGTGCCGACGAAGCTTCCGGAAGGCTCTCCCAGCGGTAGCGGCCCGTCGGAGATAACCGTCGCTTGCATCTTGCCGTGGTTGAAGCGGTAGAAGTAAGGAGCCTGGTCCTTGGCCAGCGGGGCCTTCGCGTTCGCGGCTGGTATGCGAAGCCCGCCGAGCGCGCCGACGCCTACGGCCGAGGCAGTGCCTAACAGAGCCTGCCGACGTGATACGGTCAGTTCTGCCATTGACGTTCCTCCTGCAATGAAAACGCCACACGCATTCTGCGTGTGGTCGGCAGGATGTTACGCCTTCAGCATACGTCAGTCTAATCAACTGAACCGGCTTCAACAGCCGCAGCGGCCCTGTGGATCACGGGAGCAATGCGATTCGGCCACGCTTTCACCCCGCAGGGGATTACGGCGTGGCCGGCGTCCAGGTTTGCGCTTGTGCTCGTGTCAGCTCGATAGGGGCCAAGTGTCCCCTATCCGATATCCCGTGGGAAATGGATCTGTCGGATCGAGAACGTATTGGTGGAACGCCGTGATCCAGGCCCGGCCGGTGATTTCAGGGACGATGCCCGGCGTGCCGGCGACGTCCACGGTGCGAAGGACGCGCCCTTTGAATTCCGTATCGATGATCGACCGGTGGACGAAGCGTTCGCCAACGCCGATCTGTCCGCGCGCATGCATCACCGCAAGCCGCGCGCTCGTTCCCGTACCACATGGGGAGCGGTCGATGCGACCTGGTGAGACGATGACCGTGTTACGCGCAGTTATGCCTTCGCTCGTGCGCTCGATCGGCCCGGCGAAGAGCGTCTGGTTGATGGTATGGATCTGCGGATTTTCCGGATGGATCGCGGGAATCTGCACCGCAGCCGCACGCTTGATGCGCTCGCCAATCTCGACGAGATCGCGAGCCTCATCCGGCGCGATCTTGAATCCAAGCGCCGACGCGTCCGCAAGCACGTACATCATGCCGCCATAAGCGACGTCGACGGTCAGCGTGCCGAGCCCCTCCACCTCAACCTTCTGGTCGAGTCCAATGACGAAGCATGGCACATTGTCGAACGTCACGCCCAGGCAGCGCCCGTTCTCGCACCGTGCGGTGACGCGCACGAGGCCGCCGGGTACATCGAGCGTGAGTGTCGTGACCGGTTCCACCATGGGCACCATGCCGGTCTCCAGCAGCGCGGTCACGGTGCAGATCGTGTTGGAGCCGGACATCGGCGGGTAGGATTCCGATTCCATGATGACGAAGCCGGCATCGGCTTCCGGTCGCGTGGGCGGCAGCACGAGGTTCACGCATTGAGTGACCTTGCCGCGCGGCTCGTGCAGGAGGAACTGGCGCAGCGCGTCGCCCTCCGTTTCGAGATAGCGGGCTTTTTCGAACATCGTCTCGCCCGGCACATTGATCACGCCGCCCGTGATCACCTCGTTCAACTCGCCCTCGGCATGGACACCGACGACATTGATCATTCGCGAAAAGCGCATGACAGATCTCCCGATGCTCGACCTGAAATCAGATCAGGCCGCCGTTGACGTGAATGATTTGGCCAGTGACGTAGGAGGCTTCTTTCGAGGCGAGGAACGCGATCACTGCGCCGACTTCATCCGACTCGCCAATGCGCCCCATCGGAATGACGCGCGGGAACTCGGACCATTCCTCAGGGCTGAGGAATTGCTCGCCGTGCTCCTTGCGGATCAGCCCAGGCACCACGGCGTTGACGGTCACGCCCTTTGGGGCGACCTGAATGGCCAATGTGCGGACCAGGGTCTCGAGCGCGGATTTCGCTGCACCCGATATCGGATAAATCGGATAATCGGAGCGGAATACGTGCGCATTATGCGTGCTCACCGCAACTATGCGACCAGCCGGCGAGCGGGATACATGCGGCAGAGCAGCGGTAATGAGCTCGAAGAAGCTCAGCGTGATGGCATTCAGCGCTTTGTTGAAGTCTTCCGTCGTCGCGGTTCCGATCTGCGCGCGCACCGGAAAGCCGGCTGCATGAATCACTATATCGAGCGATCCGAAAGCCGCGATTGTTTCTTCAACAAGCCTCTGGCCGGCCCCGAGCTCGGAAAAATCGCTCAGTGCCGTTGCCGCGGTCGCGCCCCTGTCTTCCATCTCCTTGGCGATTGCCGCAACGCCGGCGGCATTGCTCCGAGCATGGATCATTACCTTGTCGCCCGGGCGAACGAGCCGCCGCAAGGTGGCCGCCCCTATCCCACTTCCCGAGCCGGTGACAAGTATCACTGCCATTCGTCACTCCCCCCAATGCGCGTGATCTTCGTCACGACTGATGTTGCTGTCTTGTGCTGGTGCCGCGCGCGGATCGCGTCTATCCACGCTGGCTAGAAAGGCTGGCGTTGAACCTGCTGGCGGATAACCCGCTCGAGACTGAGCGCGGCGAGCCAGGATGTTTTGGGATTTTCGGGCAGGGGCGTATTCGCAAGTCGCACCTGCATCGAGCCGAACGCACCGGATGCATCGACTTCATGCGTGTTGGTGCTGACTTCCGGATCCGCGATCAGCTGAACGCTGGTCCTCTCGAAGCCGACCCCGGCCAGCGCGACCGCCGCCGTGACATTCGCATTCTGCGGAAAAAGGCGCGCAGCCTCTTCGGCCGTGCCGGCAAATATGACGGTCGCGGCCGAAAGCTGATCCATATCCCAGCGCTCTGCCGCCGGCGTTCCTTTCCAGGCGCGGGGCGGCTTGCGGCCCGTGTAGACGACCTTGTCCAGGCCGGCTTGCCGCGCCGAGCTCAGCGCGTCGAGGCCGCCAATTGCACCTGATGGCAAAATCAGCTGACCGCCGCCCGTGGCAGCCGCCGCCTGCAGTCGATCGCGCAATGTGCGATCGCACAGGGCACCGACCGATGCGACCACGACATCGATACCAGCCTCGAGCAGCTTCGGCACAGCCGCCTTCACAGCACCATGACCCGCGCATTCGGCCACCAGCGTCGGCTTCCATGCGACGAGCTCATCGACCGATTGCAGGACCCGCGCCGTTGGGATCGGCTCTGTCGGCATGGGCTCGGAATAGATCGCTCCAACCTGGATCGGCGCGTTGCCCTTTGCGAGCGCGCCGGCGAGCGACTTCGCCATTGCGCCCCAGCCGATCAATGCGAGCCGGACTTCCTGCTTCACGAGTACCTCTCCAAGAAAAGTCGCCCCGCCAGTGGCGAGGCGCGTGTGCGTGACGTACGCGGGGGCCGCGGGATTTCTCAGGTTTGATCGAAGGACTTGTCGGTCCACCCGAATACCGTTCTGGCCTCGATCTCGGCGACGTTCGCCGGCCGCGGGAAGGGCTCGGGGTCGGGCTCGCCTTCGATACGCGGCTTCCCGATCTGCTCGAAGAAATCGTCCAGGCCGCCGGGCATGACGAGCCAGAGCCAAGTGATCGGCTCAGTGCCTGTATTGATGAAATGGTGCTTCCTGTTGAGGCCGACATAGACCGTCGAGCCCGGCTGGATCGGGTATTCGACACCCTCGATGCGCGCGATGCCGGTTCCCTGCAGCACGTGGATGACTTCCTCGACGCGGTCGTGCGTATGCTCCCGCACCATGCAGCCAGGTGGCACGGTCTGCGTGCCCATCGCGAAGTTCGCCTTCCCCTGTGTCACGCTGCGATTGAGAATGTTGCGGATGTAGCCGTTAGCCGGAACCGGCTGCCAGAAACTCGGGCTGTCCTCAGGGTTTAGGACTTTGCAAATTCCCTGTTCGCTCATCGTGACGTCTCCAGAGGTGAACTACCGGCGCGCGGCATTGCTACCAGCAAGATAACCTGAAGTGAATGCCCAACCGAGGTGGTGGCCATGCCCTTCAAGCAGCAATCCTCCCTGACCGGCTGATCCGGCTGCATAGAGGCCGGGAATCGGATTGCCGGCCCGGTCCAGCACATTGAGGCTCGTATTCACGCGTAGGCCGCCCTCCGTGAAGACGATCCAGGGCTTTGCCGGCCCGAGGGCGAAGAATGGTGCCTGAAGGAGCGGCGGACGGCCAAGGCGATCCGCTTCCTTATTATATGCCTTGATGCCCGTCATGAGTGCGTCAGCTGGCACACCGATCAGTGCTGCAAGCTCTTCCCATGAAGTCGCTTGGAAACAGATGTCACGCCGCGAGCGCTGATAATCCTGAAGATAGGCATAGCCGACGCCCGGCGCGGTCGAAATGAAATGCGGCCAGCTGCGGAAGTTGCGGGCGATCGCGCCATCGAAAACGATGAATGCTTCCTGCTTCGGCTGATCACCCAGCCTGTCTTGCGGGCGCTCGAGCTCGTTGCAAAAGCGCTTGCCTTCGCGATTGATCAGGATCGCGCCGGCCGCGAACATGCCGTGCGAGGGCGCCAGATACGTCGTCACATATGACAGTAGTAGCGGCCGGAGAATGCGGTCGGGAAGCGTACGCATCGCTGTCGAGATGATCTTCGCAATCCACCGCCATGGTGGCAGGCGCGCGGGGAGCTTTGCGTTCTTCGGAGCGACGAAACGGATTTCTGGGCCGAGGGCGAGGTCGCCATTGAGGATTTCACCGCCAGCCTCAACACCGAGCCGCTGGCCGTCGCCATGACTCGCCGGATTAATGCCGCCGATCTTCAGCAATTCAAGGGGAAGGAATTCCTCCTTGAATGCGCGACTTGCGGAACTGAAGTCCCCCGTCGCCAGGACGACGCCGTTGCGGGCACGGATTTCACTGGTCGCGCCGCTGCCATTGATCGTTTTGACGCCTGCGATGCGCCCATTCTCGGCAATCAGTCCCATCACCGATGAATTTGCGCGCAAATCGACGCCCTTGTGTCGGCACGCGCGCAGAAGATGGTGAATATAGCCACGTGAATGCGGGACGATGGCATGGAGGCGCGGACAGCGATGCGCGCCTTCCGGAAACGGCCCCACGAACTCGATCCCGAGATCAACTAAAACGCGGAATGCGGCGGGAACATTTTCGACGAGAAGGCGACGAAGCTCGAGGTTATCCCGTCCTGAAAGAGAAGCGGGATGAAACTTCTCCATGTCCTCGAAATGCGCTTGCGGTGAATCCGCAATGCCGGCGGCCCGCTGTAGGTCCGTCGAAGTCGTGCAGATCGTGCCGACCGAGATCCCAGTGGTTCCCCCGAAATCCGGCTGCTTCTCGAGCAGGATTACACGGCGATTTTCGCGGGCTGCCATATACGCAGCCATCAGCCCGGCGCCGCCACCGCCCACCACGACGACGTCAAACTCAGGTTCTGCCAATTCTCGAAGCTCCAGGTGTCACACTGGCACGGTGCATTCCGATACTGTTGCAATCGCAGCCCAGGTGAGGGCTGCGATTGCAACGGATAGTAGCGCCGGGTCGTCCTTCCTCAGGTCGGACCGCACCAAGCGGTCATTCCGCCGTCGACGGTGTAGATGGTCCCGGTCGCGAACGATGCCTCGTCAGATGCAAGCCACAGAATGGCGGAGGCGATCTCTTCGGGTTGTCCCATCCTCGCCATCGGCGCGCGCCCGGCGAGGCGACGCTTGAAGGCCTCGGGATCGGGAACGGTTGCGAGCATCTTCTCGTAGTAGCTCGACCAGGTCACGCCCGGCGCAACAGCGTTGACGCGAATGTGGTCTTTCACGTGATCGAGCGCCATAGCGCGCGTCAGAGCGGCCACGCCACCCTTCGCTGCCACGTAAGCTGCCCGGTCCATGATGCCGATCGTTGCGACGTTGGACGCAGTATTGACGATGGCTCCGCCACCATTGGCGCGCATCACCGGGATCGCATGCCGTGAGCACAAATAGATGCTCTTCAAATTGACTGCGATGAGATCGTCCCAGTCAGCTTCCTCGGTCGTTTCGACTGTTCCGATCAAACCCCGTCCTGCGTTGTTGACGAGGATGTCCACGCGGCCGAATGCCTTAACGGCTGCGTCCACCATGGCCCGAGCGTCGTCATTGCTGCGAACGTCGACGTGGACAGCGATGGCTTTATCACCCAACTCGCTGACGACGGATTGTGCGTTGTCCAAATTCCAATCGGCGACAACGACTTTGGCGCCTTCGCGGACAAACATGTGCGCTGCACTCGCACCGATGCCGGCCCCGGCTCCTGTGATGATCGCGACTTTGTCTTTGAGGCGCATTTGTGATCGTATCTCCATGAAGCATCAGATGGACGACGGGACGCCGTCGTCTGCGATTCAGGTTAAGTAGCTTCGGCTCAACTTTCAGCTTAAGCGTTCGACGAGGTTGTGCGGTAGACGGTTTCGGCGTTGAGCCCGGCCTTCTCGAGCCAGAGCTTCAGACGATCCTGGTCGTTGATCTGCTTCAACGGGGGACGCACATACGATGCTGGCATCTTGCCGAACATCACGAGTGCCTCCTTCATGCGGGCCTGCCAGTCGATGTATGGCTCGGCATAGAAGGCCTGTACGGCTGCATAGACGCGCTCACCGACAAGGTCGGCGGCGGCTCGATCGCCGCGTTGATAGGCATCGAAAAGCGCGACCTGCAAATCGGCGATAACGCTGCCCGCGCCGGACAGAATTCCGCGCGCACCCATAGCCAATGAGCCCATCAGCCACGACGAATGCGTGCTGATGACATTTACCGGCCTGTCGAGCGCATGCAGGGTGCGAATTTGCTTTTCGTGCAGCGCCGGATCGGAACACAGGTCCTTGATGGCGACGATCTTCGGCACACCTTCGCAGACAGTGACTAGCGTCTTCAGAGAGAGCTGCAGGCCTGTCCATTTCGGGAACTGGAAGAGAATAATCGGCAAGCCGGATGCTTCGCCCAGTGCCTTATAGTAGTCGATGAACAGCTCAGGCCGGTCTTCGCCGCGGAACATCAGGACGTTCGGCGGAAACGCCAGCAGGCAACTCGCGCCGCCATCGGCAGCCATGCGCGCTATGCGGCGAGCCTCGAGCGTGCTTTCGGTATAGACGCCGCAGACGACCGGTGTATCGCCCATCGCCTCGACACTGAGCTCCAGCGCCAGGCGTTGCTCCTCAAAGGACATCGCATGGACTTCAGCAGCATGTCCGTTGATCGTTACCGCCGTAACGCCGCGCACGCCCACGAGATCACGCAGATGGCTCTGGTACGCTGCGGCATTGATTGAGTAATCCTCGTTGAACGGCATCAGCGCCGCAGGCATGACTCCGTGGGGGACAAAACCGGCGTGCTTGACGCTCATTCCACTATTTCCTTTCCCGGTCTGCATGCCTTGCCCGCTACTGTGGCCGGCTTCACTGGAAACGATTTCATATCGAGTCGGCAGCGTTCGAATTTGGACGCTGCGCTGCTGAAGTGGTGAAGATTGTCGTTACTTCTGGTGAACCTGCCAAGAGGGTTCGCCAGAATCCGACTGCACCAGCCCGCGGGGCTGGCGCAGTCGTTGGTCATCGATAGTTAGAACTACTTCGCCTTTGCGGCCTCGATGAGCTTCATGTTCTTAGCGCCGTCTGGCGTCTGGCCCACCATCTTGTCGCGAAGTGGGGCGGTCGCCTTGACGAACTCAGTCGTGTCGGTTTCGACGATTTCGACTTTGGCTGCCTTGATCTTCACCATGCTCTCGTCATAGGTCCGGACATAGGCATTGATGGCAGCAGGGATGGCTTCTTTCG